>DATGFK010000189.1:0-3081 GCA_035309185.1 Aggregatilineales bacterium | reverse complement strand
CTCGATGCCTACCTCTTGCAGCTTCTCCTTGACAAATTCGACGGCGGCGCGGCCTACACCGAGCGCCGAGGCTGCGACCATCGGGCGAGATGCATCAAAGGTCGCCATCGCGCCCTTGAAGCCGACTCCCCCCTCCCCTTTCTGCTTCACTTCCGGGTCGCCCAGGATGTGATCGTAGGGAACACGCGCATCGGTCAGCACAATAGAAGCGGTATCGCTGGCCCGGATGCCATGCTTCAATTCCTGTTTGGCGATCTTGACGCCTGGCGTGCCAGCCTCGACCACAAAGGGCTTCATTCCGGCGCGGCCTGCGCTGCGATCCAGAGTCGCCCAGACGACCACCACGCCCTGCGACTCTTCCAATGCCAGCGTGCCGCTCGTGCAGAAAATCTTTTCGCCGTTGAGCACCCACTCATTGGTCTCCGGGTCGAGCCGCGCCGTGGTCTGGATAGCTGACGTATCCGAGCCTGCGCCGGGTTCTGTCATCGCCATCGCGCCCCATACAGGCGTCTCTCCCTCGGCAAAACGCTGGAGGAATTTCACCTTCTGCTCCCGTGTCCCCGTCGCCTCGATGGCATATCCAGCCAGGCCAGCGTTCGGCGTGCAGAGATAAATGCCGACGTCGCCCCATGACATCATCTCCACGCTCATGATCAGGCGGAGATTCGTGATTCCCGGCCCCTCGCGCTTGGGCTTGTCTGCTGATCCATCCCCTTTGAGCTTCTCCATCTGGCGAGCTTGCGTGTCGCGCATGACGGGCCAAACGGTTGTGATGTAGCTGGTGGGACGCTCGTGTTCATGTTCGTCAAGTTCGCGCGACATTGGCCGCATCACGTTTTCGGCGACGGCCTTGAGCATTTCGCGCTCCTGTAAGATTCGTTCGGGGATCTCAAAACTGATAGGCATGGTTATTGCTCCTGGTTTCGATTGCTGTCATTCGGATCAAGCTGAAAACACTTTGTTGCAGTTCGGCTGTCGGATGTTTACAATGCGTAGTATGAACATTATGAAAGAAACGACCCTTGAACGGGCCTTCCATTTCACACCGGAAGATCTTCAACAGAATAAAGAAGGCCGTCTTTCTCAAGCCCAGGCACAGCACCTGCGAGGCCGGGCGGTCAGCCTGGCCGCGATTATCCTGGTGATCCTCCTGGGTGCAGGCATTCTGACCATCGGTACGGGTCAGGCCGATCCGGGCGAGACCGGTGTGGTTATTCTGGCAATTGTTATCCCCGCGATGATCATCCTGGCGGTAACGGTCGGCGCGACTGAACTGGCGATCATGCCCGCTGTGGTCAGCAAACGCATGGGTACGCTGTACCTGGCTTATGGTATCGGCGTCTACAACCCTCCGCTGGAAGCCAGCGAAAAAGTAATCTACAGGCGTTTCTGGCTGGGCCGCGAAGGGGCCTATGCGGTGCTGGTTGACGACCAGGAATTTCGCGTGACCCGCGATCAGTGGCAACTCCTGCCGCCGGGCGCTTACGCCGTCGTCTACTGGATTCCGACGATCCGCAAAGTCGTATCTATTGAAATCCTGGAACAGCCCGAAGTTCGCCCGGAGCGCGCTGCCGTTGCGCCGAAGCCTGCGCTGCCGCCCCTGCCCTCTGGCCGGGACGAAGGTGACGACAAGGACGTGATCCGCGCCTGAGATGCGGAATATGTGCTTTGCGCGCCGTTTGCCTTGCTTGCTCATCGCCATCAGAAATGCCTTTTAGCGCCTTAGATTATCGCCATGCCGTCGAAGGCGACGAAGCCGCGCCCGTTGCGCAGCCAGCGCTCTACCGGATGCTCACGGATGTAGCCATGTCCGCCCAGCACCTGTACGGCGCTGTCGGCAACGGTCAGGACGGCACGGTCTGCATAATCCTTCGCCAGATAGGCTTCCTTCGTCACGTCTGACTGCGGTTCCGTATCGAGCTTCCAGGCTGCTTCCCAGACCAGCAGGCGGGCGGCGTCCACTTCAATCGCCATTTCCGCCAGCATGAAGGCGATAGCCTGCTTGGTCGCAATCGGAGCACCGAAAGCCACCCGCTCTTTGGCGTAATCGCGCGCGTATTCAAAGGCGCCACGGGCTACACCAACCGCCAGCGAAGCCAACGCTAAGCGGCTGTGGCTCAGGATGCGCTGGTAGCGTGTCCCGGCCTCACCACCGAGTTTGCACTCCGCGCCAACGGCTGCGTTGCTGAAAGAAATGCCATAGGTCGGCACAGCCCGAATTCCCATTAGCTTTTCGCGTTCGCTGATCGTGATGCCATCTGTCCCGGCATCCACCAGGTAACCGTCAATTTGTCCGCTTTCGCTGTCACGGGCGTAGACCACCGTCATGCGCGCCTCCGCAGCGAACGGCACATAACACTTAGCTCCATCCAGGCGATAGCAGTCGCCGTCGCGTCGAGCTGTCGTCTTCATTGCGTTCGGGTCAAAGGCGATTCCTGGCTCGATCAGTGCGGCGCTGAACTTCGGAGCGTTCGGTTCGCTAAAGGCGGGTAGGATATTTTGCTTCTGTTCTTCCGTTCCGCTCAAGAGAACGGGCAGGCCGATCAGTCCCGGCGCCAGCACAGCCATTGCCACCGAGAGATCGCCGTAGCCCAATTCCTCGGCAGCCAGGACGTTGGTCAGGGCGCTGTATTCGCCGAAGCCGCCGTACTGCTCCGGAATTCCGGCAGGCAGCAGGCCGATCTCCCAGCCTTTGCGCACCACATCGGCAGGCAGTGAGCCTGCTTCGTCGGCCTCGTGAGCGATCTTCCGCGCGTCGTTGACGGCGAATTTGTTGATCGCGTCCACAAGCATCTTTTGTTCTTCAGTCGGGGTGAAACTTAGCATATTGACTCCTAAAATCTCCTATTGAGCTTTGGTAGAACTTATTTGAGGGCCGTATGTTTGGGCGACGGCAGTGGCAGTGAGTTGCCGAAATATTGACTCGTTAATTGCGCCTATATACGGAGAAGTGAAGCAAGGATCACAAGTGATGACCTGAGATTGAAGCGCCGTGATGAGTAGCAATATCGATCCTGCAAGCAATGCAAGTGACGCCAACAACAATATCCTGAAAATGCTTGATGTTTTTCGCATCGCACT
>DATGFK010000188.1:0-5438 GCA_035309185.1 Aggregatilineales bacterium | reverse complement strand
TCCGTATTTTGGTAGTGCGCCAGACCGCGTATCGTAAACAAATCAAAGGCGAACAATTTATCTTTAGCAAGGGAAGCACGCGCCAGCCGGAAAACGGCTTCCAGGTCACTGAGCTTGGGAATGTAGTTCAGCGATCCTCCCACGCAGGTGACCAGCTCCACGTGGCTATCGGGCTTATAGGCACGAATGTCTGCCACCTCAAAATCCGCGCTCAGACCGTCCTCTTGCGCCTTCGCCGTGGCGGGCCGCAGCATAGCCGGGGAAAGGTCTACGCCGGTGGCGCGGAATCCCTGTCCTGAGAACCAGCAGGCCAGTTCGCCCGTCCCGCAGGCCAGGTCAAGCAGACTGCGACCCGTCCATTCCATTTCAAAGGCCAGATTAAGGAGACGCGGCGCCAGTCCCGCGCTGTAATCGGCCATGCCAGCCGCCTGATACACGTCGGCCAGGGCGGAGTAGGGTTCGACACGGTTGATGCCAGGCATGGATGTCCTCGCTTGGAGAGATTGAAATCAATTCAATAAGGGAGGTAAGTTCAGCAATTTGAATTATAGACCCAAAATCTCATTGGAGCGTTGCAGAAGCATAGATGAGTTGCAACCCTTCGCTGAAAACCACAATGCTCTTGTAGTTTTGAATTGGCAACTGCTTGGGAATGACGTACTGCTGGTTGCCAAGAGTCCCTTTGAGCGCGCCGACGTCAAAATGCGGCACGTTGGGGCTGTCCAGGTCATCCACGGTCTGAGGCGTCGGGTTCGCCACCAGGTAGAGGGCGAGTCCAGGGGCATTCGTAACGCTGAAGTCGTCAAAGCGCAGCAGAAGGCTGCCATCGGCGGAACGATATAAAGTGATCGTCCCTGCGGACTGGCGCACAGCGTCCAGCGACGAGAACTGCGCGCTGCGGATGGCAGAGGCATCAGGCAATGCGGGCGTTGGCTGCTCCGCCGTAGGGGCAGGTACAATCGTTTGCATGGCCCCGACTGCCGTCGCCTGCGCGCCGGGCAAGTAGCCTTTTTTCCAGGTTGCAAAAACAGCCTGCTGCGCGTCGCTGACCACAAAGGCGGCTTTTCCCGCGCGCGGAGCCAGCACTTTGCGCCACAGGGGGAACGTGAATAGGAGCACGACGACAAGCGCTCCGATTGCCAGCAGTGTCCACTGTGGATGTGGCTTCACGACTGTCCCTTTCCGCAGTTCAGGTCATTGTAATCCGTAATAACTCGCATCCTGCCCTTAGGTTCTTTACATCGAGCGCCAAGCCAACTGCATTCCATTATAGCGTAGGCCCCTTAGCCTTCGGCAACGCAAGACGAAGCATTACCTACCATCCTGGAGGGTTCAACTTGATCGGCCAATAGCTGCCAGGTGTGTGTGAACCATTGTGAGCCACTAAAGTCTGTTGAAATGCACAATAAAACCTAAATATTGCTTGATAGACCATCCATTTTGCGCTACACTGAAGTGCTTGACTCTATCGAACTTATGTACTAAACTTATGTCACAATAACTCAATTGCGCAATTATACAACAGAAGAACCATTGACAGCGACTTGACGAACTGACACTGGGAGGCGAATTATGTCCAATGCGATTGAAGTGGTGAACTTGAGGCGCGTATACAAAACAAGTATCGGTGTCTTTAAGCGCAGGATCAAAGAAGTCGTGGCCGTGGAGGGCATCTCGTTCGAGGTGCGCCCTGGCGAACTGTTCGGTCTGCTGGGGCCAAACGGCGCAGGCAAAACGACCACTGTGAAAATGCTGACCACGTTGCTCATCCCCTCGGCAGGGCACGCAGAGGTTCTGGGTTACGACGTAGTCAAGCAGGCTTCGGCCCTGCGCTCCCGGATTGGGTTTATCTTCGGCGGGGAGCGCGGCCTGTACTGGCGGCTGTCGGGCTACGACAACCTGCGGTATTTTGCCAGCCTGTACCATGTAGATCCGGAGGTTTCCAAGAAGCGCATCCCGTATCTGCTGGAACTGGTGGGCCTCAATGATCGCGCCCAGGAGAAGGTCGAAGGCTACTCGCGCGGCATGAAGCAGCGCCTTCACGTGGCACGCACGCTGATACACGACCCTGATCTATTGTTTCTGGACGAACCCACCATCGGCCTCGATCCGGTCGGCGCACGTGATCTGCGGCTCATCGTGCGCAATTTGCAGGCCGAAAAGAAAACGATTCTGCTAACCACACACTATATGTTCGAGGCAGACGCCCTATGCCAGCGCATCGGTGTGATCAATCACGGCAAGATGATAGCCCTGGACACGCCCGAAGCTCTGAAACGTTACGTACAAGACCTGTCTGTGATTGAACTCGAAGTCTTTGGCATTTCGGCGGAGACGATTGAAAATCTGCGCGGGCTGCCGTCCGTAACGACGGTGTCGGTTGAAGATCACGAGCAGGTGCAAGCGCTCCAGGTTCACTCGCCGCGCGGCTCAGAAGCCGTGCAGGATGTTATGAACTGCCTGAATGGCTTGAAGATCGGTAAAGTTATCGTCCGCGAACCAACGCTGGAAGATGCCTATATCCGTCTGGTGGGAGGGCAAAATGAGCCTGCATTCACTCAAAACTAACGCGCGAGTCATCCGGGCCGTCTTCGAGATGGCCCTCAAACAATACGTGACCGATCTCTTCATCATCTTCACCGTATTGATTCAACCGCTGATTGTGGCGCTGCTGGCGTTGTGGATGCTCCACGACAAGAAAGCCGACGACGGCATCTACGTGGTGGTCGGCAGCGGAATGTCCGGGCTGTGGAGCAGTCTGCTATTCATGGGCGGCAACTCGATCACCGTTGAACGCTGGCTGGGGACGCTGGAAACCATCATTGGCGCCCCCACGGAAATTTCCGTGATCGCCTTTGGCAAGAACCTCGCCAACGTCGTCCAATCGCTGGCTTCGATGGTGCTGTGCTACATCGTCGCTGCGTCCCTGTTCAGTTACAACCTGATGTGGAACAGCCCATTCTGTTTGCCATGACCCTGCTGCTGACGATCATTGCCTTTGTATCGTTCGGCCTGATCCTCTCACCACTGTTCTTGCTCAACCCTGCCGTGCAGCAGCTTCAAAATGGGCTGGAGTTTCCGGTTTACATCCTGGGCGGCTTCCTGTTCCCAATCGCGCTGCTGCCCGGCTGGACGACGCCGCTCAGTTACGTGCTACCGCCCTACTGGGCTGCAAGGGCGCTACACGCCAGCTCAAGCGTGGGCGGAACCTTGCAGGAGATCGTTCTGTGCTGGGCGATGCTACTGTTGTTCAGCGTGATCGATATATTGGTCAGCCGCCGCCTGTTCCAGATTGTGCTGTACCGCGCCCGCAACAATGCGACGCTGGGGATGCAGTGAACGCTATGGGGGGAACGTTGGAAAAGGTAAATCTGAGCGATAAATTCGCCCTGTTTAGCGAGCACTTTACGCCGAAAATCGTGGGTGAACTCAACGACAATCACATCCTGATTGCCAAAGTTAAAGGCGAGTTCGTGTGGCACACGCATGAAGAAGACGAGATGTTTTTCGTCGTGAAAGGTTCGCTCGTGATCCAACTGCGTGACCGCGAGATTCGGCTCGAACCCGGAGAAATTTTTGTCGTGCCCAAAGGTGTGGAACACTGTCCGCTGGCCGTCGAGGAAGTTCAGATCATGATGATCGAGCCGAAAGTTACCAAACACACCGGCGATCTCGTGACCAAGAAGACCGTAACGACCTACGAGCGCATCTAATCAAGGAGATTAAGAGATGGCCCTTGCCCTGAAACGCGCACGCAGCAACCTGCAAATCTTCTGGGATGGGGCTTACCTATCCTATATCGCGCTGTTCCATTGGCTACAGCCGATGACTTACCTTGCCTCCAAGATCGTGATGCCGTTGGCGCAGCTTATGTTTTTCTCGCTGCTGGGTAGTTATGCGACGGGCGCAAGTAGCCTTAGTTTCTACGTGATCGGCAACGCCATCCAGTTGACCGCCGTCAACGGCATTTTCGGCGTGACGTTCAGCATCGGCGGGGATCGCAACGAAGGGACACTGCCCTATCTCTTCGCTACGCCGGCCAACCGCTTTGTGTTGTTCGTCGGGCGGGCCTTCATGCATATTCTGGACGGGATGCTGGGCATTGTCGTGGGTCTGACCTGGGGTGTCCTACTGCTTGGGCTGGATCTCTCAAAGACCAATCCACTGGCGCTGGCCCTGATTATCCTGGTCACGACCTTCAGCACGTCGGGGTTGGGCTTGCTGCTGGGTTGCACCAGCCTGATGACGCTGAACGCGATTTTTATCAACAACACGTTCTATTTCGTGCTGCTGATCTTCTCTGGCGCAAATCTTGACCTTGCGACCATGCCCGTATGGATTCAGACGATCTCGCGGTTTCTGCCGCTCTCACGGGGAATTACTGCCGCGCGACGGGTGATCGCTGGAGCGCCGCTGGGCGATGTGTGGCTGCTGATCTTCCACGAGTTCCTGATCGGCGTGGCTTATGTCCTGGTCGGCTACACCATGTTCCGTGCCTTCGAGTATCAGGCCAAACGGCGGGGTACGCTGGAGGCGATCTAATCGCTATGGACTGAACCCATGCCAGTCATCGCCGTGGATTCAAGTTACAATGGCTGGCATGTCCAAGTCAGCAGATGTTTACGCCCGCGCGACACTCAAGACCTTTGACGACCTCAAAACCATCGCCGCCTCGCCAAAGATTAGCGCGCTGTCGCGCCTCTCGCTGCCGGAGATTGAATCGATCACCGAGCAAATCGCCCAGGTGGTGCCCGCAGGCAACGTACCGGGGCTGATCCTCGGCGGTCTGGCTCGCCTGGAAGGACGCCACGTTCCGCCTATCGAGCGACAACGCCACCTGGACATGCTGTTCAGGGGCGTACGCGACGCGCTGGATCGGGCCGTGTACGGCGCTGTCTTTGCCGGGCCAGCGGCGATCCTGATGGGCTACCAAAAGCTGCTGCAACTGGCCGGTAAGGATGTCGAGGCGGCCTTTCCCGAAGGCACCTGGCAGTTTTACCTGCAATTCGCCCTGCGCGAGGACAGCGCGCGCCATACCAACGAAACGACTGGCTTCCAGCACAGCCTGGCCGCACATCGGATCGCGCTGCGCGAGACCGATGCGCTGACGGCCTGGATCATGGCGGCGCTGCTGACTGTCCGCCAATATGACCGCCTGCTGGAAAACGAGTGGCGTGAACGTACGGCGACGACGGTGCTTCAAGAAGTCGCGATGGCTTACGTCAATGATCCAGGATTGCTCACACGGCTACAAAATAGCTATCGGCTGTGGGAAGACCAGCGGCCCTACGTGCGTGGTCACGACGCCGGAGACGCCGATTACCCTGCCTATCGCCGCCGCCAATTTGACCTGTTTTTCCAGCCTTACCTGGCGAGTTTACCTGCGGAGGGTCAGGAGGCGTTCGCGGCTGCCCTGTCCGAAGCCGAATGCGACTCTT
>DATGFK010000187.1:0-4121 GCA_035309185.1 Aggregatilineales bacterium | reverse complement strand
CGGTCGCACCGCAACCTGGCCGTCGTGGCCTGGCGCTTGTCAGAGGGGCTGCCCATCACCGACGAGCGCACCGCGCCGGAAGACTGGATCGAGGATTACCTGGAACGGGTCATCGCGGCCCTGCCTTCCAAGCAGCGCATCTACGACTCGTTCGAGTTCGACTGGACGATGGCCGAAATTCCCGTGCCCGACGAAGCGGTCAAACAGGTCAAACTCGAAGCGTTAGCACGCGACCAGGCCAGGTTAGATCGGGAACTGGAAAGCCTGGGAAAACAGCGCGAACGCCTGCAAAGCCGGGCCGAGTATGAAGCCTTGCGGGAGGTCGAACGCGCCCGCTATGATGCAGAACGCGCGCAGCTTGACAAGCAGATGGCAGAGGCCCGACTTGAGCGCGAAAAGGTGCAGCGCGATCTCCAAATCCAGAAGGAGATCGGACAGCGAACAAAAGCGCGCATCGAGAATGCCATCACCCCGGCCCTGGACGAAATCACTTCCAGCGTGCGCAAGATGCTCTATGAAGCGACACTGAACTCACTAGCTGCCGTGCGCAGCAATGGCAAACTGCCGCCGCAGAGCAGCGGAGCCATCAAGAAGCTGATCGAACGTGCCAATGACCTCAACTGGCAAAGCGATGCCCAAATTGACACCTACCTGGCCCAGCTTCGCGAGATTGCGACGGAAATGTCGTCCAGCAGCTCAGGATTGCAGGCCGAGGCAGCGCTGAAAGAGGCAGCCTGGCAGCTTCGGCTTGACCTGAGTGACCTGGGACGCACGGTGCGCTCAGGCCGCAGCCTGGAAATCGAGGCTCTGGACATGGAAATTGGGGAAGGCCAGTGGCGCGTCGAACGGGATCAGCAGGACATGGGTGTGCCGCTGGACATCGAGGATGCGATGGAGCAGCGCCAGGAACGCAACCCCATCCTCTGAGCAGGTTCAGTATTTGCCCCGGTGTCGCATTGAAGGCGTCCACAGAGGCAGGGGAGGGCCATAGGTGATAGCCCTCCCTTTTGTTTGGATGACGAGCCAGGCTTGTATCTCCGCGCTGAGTATCCGCCAGCAGCCGGGCTTGATCTCATATGAACTGGTTTCGACGAGAAACTCCGCACAAAATGCCTCGTGCAGCAGCCAGGCCGAAGAATCGTCAACGTAGGCCGCCAATATATTTAGCCCGAACTCCAGCGTGGCCGCCCAATCCTCCCTACCGACCCGCCAGCGCCTCGGCGAGTATTCGAGGATGACGCGCGGCACGTTGAAGTGGTAACGCCCCTGTTTGTCTATCTCCCACTCGACGTTCTGGCGATGCGTCCAGGCCAGGTCGAACACATCGTCGCTTTCCAGCGCAGCCGCTTTTTGCCACCAGTTCACAATGCGCTGGCGGAATTTCTTCTTGGGCTGTTCACTGGACTGTTGGCCTGGCCGCTGATCAAGCGGATCCCCTGGCGTTTCTGGCACGGTGAGCATGTTTAATTCCCCTGGGGCTCCTCCGGCTTTTATCGCACCAACGCTCCCTCTGAGGGATATGCCGTAGAGCGTATCCTGTTCACATCCGGCATGATGGGGCGTCACTCAAGATTGTATGCGATTCAGCCGCGCAGACAAGAGGCGCTATTTTCGTTAATGGATCACCACCAAACCGTCGGCTCAAAGAACTTGTTGAGATAACGGGAAATGGGGCCTTCATTTCGCTCTGCAAGTTGCAGCCAATGATTGAGGGCCACAACGCCTGGCTCCGACAATGGCAGGTGTCCGTCACCTCTGTCCAAGAGGAGGCCCCTGACAAGGCCCAGGTGGACCGGCCAGGGCGAGAGTGGTTTGTACACCTCATTCGGCGAGGGTTGAGTGAAATTTGCCCAGAAGGAATAGCCTATGCCGTGGCCTTCGATACGAACGCCCGCCCAATACAAATTTCCGTCAGCCTGCACGCAAGAGGGGAGGCTGAATTCTTCGAAGCGAACGATCTCGACGACCTCGACGGTTGTGGCCTCCACGCTACGTTGTACGGTAAGGCCCTGGTTGGGATCGGTTTTGTCGCGCCAGTTCCACTGCATTGAGGTATCTCCTTAGCCGGGAAAGCTAACCAACGGGTCAAGCGCGGCACCGCAGGTGCGTTTTATGAGCCATTGACCTGGTTTCTTGTCTTTCACACTCATGAGCCAAAAATTGTACGCGATTCGGCGGCGAAAACAAGCGCTACCGGCCCAAACGCCGCTTCCGGGCTTCCTGACCGAGCTTGCCACGTTCCGGCGCTGAGGTGTCGAGGTATTCCAACAATAACTCAACATCCACTTCAAGTGCAGCGGCCAGTTTGTAGAGAGTCAGCAGTCGGGCTTTGCGACGTCCGCTTTCTATCTGCGCAAGCGTCGGCTGACTGATCTTCGCTTCCTTCGCAAGCTTCCGCTGGGTTTTGCCCTGTGCAGCTCGCAGTCGTGGTAGGACTCCCAGGCGTTTGGTCTTCATATCCATAACAAGCAGTTTACCAGCAAACGTTATCAAACACAATCTTGCTCATTCAGCCCAGTATCTGGTATAATGACAGCTAACGTAATCAAACATAATCACATCTAATCGAACACAATCAAGATAGGGAGGGTAGGGGATGGGCAAGATCGTAGAACAATGGGCAGCAGCATACCAGGGCGGAACCTCCGATAAGGTTTGGGCCGGAGCCTACACCGACGACGGCATCTTCCTCTCGACCTGGGGCCGTCGAGGATCGAACTTGCAGCAGGGAGTCAAGCCCCTGGGCAGCGTCGCAGCGGCCTCAAAGGAATATCAGAAAAAGGTCGGCGAGAAGAAGTCCGAAGGCTACACGCAGGTTGGCTTCAACGATTCCTACTACCAGGTGCGAAGCTTCGATCCCACCCTCGTCGCCGCAGCGCCCAAGCCCGCCGCCACGCCCGCCCCTGCGCCGCTCTACCTGACCAGCCACGTCACGGCCTGCGACGAACGCGCCCTCAAACAGTACCTTGAGATGCCGTCCTATGGCCTCTCGGAGAAGGTCAATGGCGAGCGAACCGTACTTTCGTACGACGGCAAGACGCTTAAAGCCTTCAACCGCAAGGGCCAGCCGTGTGCAACTGTCCCCTCCGGCGCGCAGCCGCTCGTGTACCTGGGCTGCCCGTTCGTTATCGACGGCGAGCGCATGGGCGCAGACACCTTCGTGGCCTTCGACCTGATGGAATGGGACGGCAAAGATGTGAAGGCGCAGCCCTTCTCGCAGCGCATCGCCACGCTGGAAACGGCCATGCAGCAGCACAATCTCATCCCCTACGCATCGAGTGTCTACGGCGACGTGCCATGCGTCGGACAGTTCCCGACGGGCGTGAAGCTGCTGGGCGTGGAATGCGACAGCGAACGCAAGCGCGAATTATTCGCCTACCTCCAGGACACGAACCGCGAAGGCGTGATCCTGCGTCAGCTTGACGCGCCCTATGAGGTCGGCGACACGAAGTACAGTCGAAAATTCAAATTTTTGGCCGACATTGACGTGATCGTGACTGGTTTTCGGCCTGGCATCGCCACCGGCAGCGTCAACACGGGCCTGGTGCGCAAGAGCGACGGATACCTGATCGACACCGGCAGCGTCAGGAGCGGCCTGCGCGACAAGGACATCGAAATGCTCGCCAAGCTGATCGAGGCCGGGCAATTTCCGGTGTTGAAAGTGACGTACCTTCCGATTCGCACGACGGGGGTGAAGCTGGTCGAGCCGCGCACGAGCATCAAGGAACTGCGCACCGACAAGACGGCGGCGGAATGCACGACGGATCAGCTTGGCGAGGACAAAGCGGCCATGATCGCGGCGGAAGTCGGTAGACCATTCCTGGACGCGGCGGGTCAGATCATCCAGCTTCGCGGCCAGCGCGAAACGCTCTGGGACTAAGACTGGAAGGGGCAAAGGGGGAGGAACATGCAGCAACAGACACCTGAAACGCAGACAGACATTCTCTTGCGAGAGCTGATCCACCTCGCTCGTAACCGAGTTGAGGGCTGGCACAGCCGCTCACTGCTGCACATCCCACCTGTGGCAACACCGTTGCTACATCGCGCTCTCTATGACCTGGCCCTGAGCGCAGAGGTCAAGAGGGCAATTGCAACGCTCCTTCAGTTCTGCGAGGCCGAAG
>DATGFK010000186.1:0-4100 GCA_035309185.1 Aggregatilineales bacterium | reverse complement strand
CAGCATCTCGTAGGCGATGGTCGCCAGCGAATATTGATCGGAGGCCGGGCCAACACTTTCGTTTGCCACCTGTTCAGGGGACATATAGGCTGGTGTGCCGCTCATAGAGCTTTCCAGCGCCGACTTGCCGCCATTCCCCTGAGAGAATCCGCTTAAGGCCATCAGTTTGGCGAGGCCAAAGTCCACGATGACCGGCTGTTTCTGCTCGGTGAACATAATGTTGGCGGGTTTCAGGTCGCGGTGGATCACGTCCCGTTCGTGGGCGTAATCCAGCGCCTTCCCCAATTGCTCGACAATGTTCACCACGTCCGCGACGGGGATCGGCCCACGCTTCAGTGCGCTTTGCAGCGTCTCGCCAGGTAGATACTCCATCACCATGTAGGTGGAGGCTTTTGAGCGAATTTCAGCCGTGCCAAATTCGTAGACCGATACGATATTCGGATGCCGCAGCCGGGCGATAGTACGCGCCTCGTGCATGAACTGCTGCTCGATGCGTGGTTCAGCGCTCAGGTCGGTATGGAGTGTCTTGACGGCAACTTGGCGATCTAGAAAGGGCTGGTAGGCCTGGTACACCAGGCCAAAGGCACCTTCTCCAATTTCGCGCGTGGTTCGATACGAACCGATGTAGAACGGGTCGCCGTGTGCCATGCTGACAGCTCCTGCGAATGATCTTCGGCGCTGCGAAGATTGAGGTTAAAACACAGCTAATGATTAGTATAGCCAAATTTGTGTTAAAGTTGTGCCTTCATCGTCAATCAGCCAATTCCCCAAGCGAACCCCTGCTCGCTGCACCAGCCTTGCCTTACTTGTATTTAACCTCGGAGGAAATTGATGTTCAAAAGAGTCCTGTCTATAACGTTGTTGGCGCTGGTCCTGATCCCCGGCGGCGCAATCCAGTTTGCGCGGCCCGCCACAATCCAACAAACGCCTACACCCATTTACCTGGATGCTTCGCGTCCCATTGCCGACAGAGTCAACGATCTGTTGTCGCAGATGACACTCGACGAAAAGATCGGCCAGATGACGCTGGTCGAAAAGAACAGTATTAAGCAGCCGGACATTGCCGGGATGGCTATCGGTGGCCTGCTCAGCGGTGGCGGCGGCTACCCCAGGCCCAACACGGCACAGGCATGGGCAGATATGGTAGATGGCTTTCAAAACCAGGCCCGTACTTCAAGGTTGGGCATTCCCCTGATCTATGGAGTAGACGCCGTTCACGGCCATAACAACCTGTATGGGACGGTCATTTTCCCGCATGAAATTGGCCTGGGCGCAGCCAACGACCCTGACCTGGTGCAGCGGATTGGCAAAGCAACCGCCGACGTGATGCTTGCCACAGGAATCCATTGGGATTACGCGCCAGTGCTCGCCGTCGCGCAGGATATTCGCTGGGGGCGTATCTACGAGAGCTACAGCGAAAACACTGCTCTCGTCAGCAAACTGGGCACTGCGATGATCCAGGGCTTGCAAGGAGACAAACTCGGCGCACCGGGCAGCGTCCTGGCAACACCCAAGCACTTCATTGGTGATGGGAACACAGTCTGGGGCAGTTCCGCCACGTTCAATGGCCCCCTGCAATACAAGATTGACCAGGGCAATATGGTCGTGGACGAAGCCACCCTCCGCGCCATTGACTTGCCTCCCTATCAGGCAGCGGTCAAGACCGGGGCCATGAGTATCATGGTTTCGTTTTCAAGCTGGAATGGCGTGCGGATGTCCGCCCAAAAGCATCTGATTACCGATGTCCTCAAGGGTGAACTGGGCTTTAAGGGTTTTGCGGTTTCCGACTGGGCCGCCATTGATGAGATCTCGCCCGACTACACGGAGGACGTGAAAGAGGGCATCAACGCGGGCCTGGATATGATCATGGTTCCCACCAATTACGTGAGATTTATGACGACCCTCAAAGGGCTGGTCAATTCCGGCGATGTGCCACAGTCGCGCATTGACGATGCCGTGAAGCGCATTCTGACGGTGAAGTTCATGCTGGGCCTGTTTGACTCTGCAAATAGCGATCCGTCGCGGTTGGCGGACGTCGATTCGGCAGCGCAGCGCGCGCTGGGCCGTGAAGCCGTCAGCAAGAGCATGGTGCTGTTGCAAAACAACAACGGCGCGCTGCCGCTCGCGAAAACCGTTTCCAGCATTGTCGTTGCTGGGAAGGGAGCCGATGACATTGGCATCCAGTCTGGCGGCTGGACGATTGAGTGGCAGGGCAAGCCCGGAAACATTACGCCTGGCACAACCATCTTGCAAGCCGTAAAAGCTGCTGCCTCCGCGCAGACCACAGTCACTTACGACGCGACTTCTTCGGCCACCGATAAGGCCGACGTGGGGATCGTGGTGGTTGGCGAAACTCCCTACGCCGAAGGCGTGGGCGACAAAGCTGACCTGGCACTCACTGCCGACGACAATGCGCTCGTCACGCGGATGCGCCAGCGTGTCGGCAAGCTGATCGTGATCCTGATCTCAGGCCGGCCTATGCTCATCAGCCCTGCGCTCAACCAGTCCGATGCGTTTGTGGCGGCCTGGCTACCCGGAACCGAAGGCGAAGGCGTGGCGGATGTGCTGTTTGGCGACAGCCCTTTCACGGGTAAGTTGTCTTTCACATGGCCGCGTGCGATGAAGCAGCTTCCCTTTGACTTCAAGAATTTGCCCACGCAGGGCTGCCAGGCGCCTTTGTTCCCATTCGCCTATGGGCTGGACACGTCGAGCAAAACGACAGTGTCCGATTCCTGCCCGGTGGGTGCACTGGCAACGGTCGCTCCGACATCGCTACCGGCCACTCCGACTCCCTTTGCCGGTGCCGTAACCAGCACCGACGTTTTGAAGACCAGCAAAACGCCGCTCTCTCCGCCGGAAGTGACCGGCAATGCGGTCTATATCCCCTTTCCGGTGAAAATCACGCTGGACGGCAAATTGGACGATTGGGTCGGCGTTCCGCTCACGAAGGTGGATCGTGGGCCAATGACTTCTCAAGACCCGGCGGAGGATGGCTCCTTCACCTTTGGCGTCGCAGCGGACGACTCGAACCTGTACGTGTTGATGCTTGTCCCGGATAAGAACATCGTCACGCACCGGCATGGCACTGACTTCTGGAACGAAGACTCCGGCGAATTCTACGTCAATCAGAGCGGCAACCTGGCGGCGAAACAATACGGTGATGGCATCTACCAGGTCAACATCAATCCCGGGGACTTGGGTAAGACCGATCCTGGGGCGCTAACCCTGACCGGGATCAACGTTAAAAATTCTCAAGCGAAGGGGATCGTTTTCAAAACGCCCGATGGCTGGGGTTTCGAGGCTTCCGTGCCACTGACCCAAAAACCGCAACATGGCGGCGTGATCGGCTTCCAGGCGCATCTGAACGGCGCTTCGCAGAATGATCGCAATGTGAAGCTGATCTGGTCGCTGGCCGATAAATCCGATAGCTCCTATCAGAATCCATCGGTGTTTGGGGAAGGTATCTTCTTCCAGGTGGGCCGCACGGATGTGCCAACAGTGGCGCCCTAGATAGGCGCTGCGACACACCTCGACCTTAACCCCGTGAAAGGTATGCTTTCGCGGGGTTTTCTTTGGCCCTGTTCTGGCAGCCTCAATTTGGTCAATTGTAGTAAGTCACTGTGCCAGAACCGGTTCCCAGTTAATTTTCTTCCTCAGTACAATTTTCGTACCCTGGCCGGGCTGGCTGTGGATCGCGCAGTCGGCCTCAATTTCGCTGGCCCGCTCTTTGATAATCTGAAGTCCAAAATGGTCAGGCGAAGCCTGTAGCATATCAAAACCAACACCGTTATCTGTAATTTGCAGGGCGACAGAACCATCGTTCGCTTGCTGGAAGGTGAGCGTGGCCCGTGTTGCCTGCGCATGTTTGACGATGTTATTGAGCGCTTCCTGCGCCACTCGATAGAATGCCACCTGAACGTTTGGCGGGAGGTGGATATTGCGGCTGATCTGTTTGTCAACCTCGATCTGGGTTCGACCCGTAAAAACGTCGCACAACTGCCCCAACAACTGCCCCAGGTCGGTTTTTGTGAGAGAGTCCGGGCGAAGTTCGACCAGAAGCGCCCGCATTTCGGCCATCGCGCCCCGCGTGAAGTGCTTCA
>DATGFK010000185.1:0-2861 GCA_035309185.1 Aggregatilineales bacterium | reverse complement strand
AGCAAAAAACCGCTGGTAGGTTTGATCAGGGAAACCCCAAGCAGCGCTCCAGCAAGCGTGTCATGTCGTTTCGCCAATGCCCAAATCGTAAGCAGTTCTAGACAGGCCACGAACGTTCCCGGTTGCCCAAGCAGTAAGCCGCGCAAACCAGGGTAAAAGAAAATCGCCCAAACTGTCCCCCCGGCGGACAACCAGAACGGGGGACGCCAATTCAACATATGGACGAGCGCTCGAAAGCTTAACACTAGGAGTACACCGATTAGCACTAACCAGATTGCCTCGGCCAATTCATAGGGAACCAGGCTCAACGGCGCAAGGAGAATCGCCGTGTACATCGGGTAGATAAAATCGCCGGGATTCTGGTTGTGGCTGCGGTCTGCCGGAGCACCGAAGATCGCCATCTCCGTGCGGTGCGTTGCCTCTGCACTGTAGGGGTTTAGCCCTTCCGTCCAGAAATCGTGAATCGCGCCCCAGCGCTGGCGAAAGTCTACTGCACCGGGATATTTGGCAGTGAAAAGTGTATAGACGGCCCACGTGATAAACACTACGAATAAAGTGTTCATCGCAAGGAGGAAAAGCCGTTGTCTGGTCATGACTCGCAACTTATCGCCATTACTGGCGGGATTCTTTCCTGGTTACCGGTATTGGAGTACAGTGTAGGGGAGCAGGAGAATTTGGTCAAACGAAGATGTCAGACGGACTCCGGGAAAATACTACTCTATTGCGTCGCCGGGGGCTGAAGCCAGCCGGCATGCTACGGAATCATACAATCAGCGATTAGGAGGAATCCGTATCAGACGACTAGCGGATCCTAGCCAACATATATTGCTGTCCTTCAATAAAATATAGACCCTCTACTGGAGTAGGAACAGCCTTGATCGTCAGTTTAGCCCGGAAT
Source organism: Aggregatilineales bacterium (assembly GCA_035309185.1). Taxonomy (GTDB): domain Bacteria; phylum Chloroflexota; class Anaerolineae; order Aggregatilineales; family UBA2796; genus DATGFK01. The sequence continues at coordinate 1,963 of DATGFK010000185.1, read as the reverse complement.
AGCATTAAGCTGTGATGCGTTTCTCCCTCCGCTGCATGACCTTAATTTTGCTAATGGCCCTGGTTCTGCGGTTGGTCGCGCTGGGAACCCGCTCATTGTGGTATGACGAGACGTTCGCCGTCCTGTTCAGCGAAAAGGGCCTCAATGCGATGCTGTATGGCACCCTTACCCAGACGCAGGGCATCGCTGCCGATGTACATCCGCTCCTCTACTACACAACCCTGGACGGATGGATGGGCGTGTTTGGCGAAAGCCCCATTTTGGTACGACTATTGAGTGTTTTCTTCGGCTTAATTAGCCTGGCATTGCTGTTCAGACTGACGCGCGATCTATTCGATGTGCGTACCGCCCTGTTGGCAGCATTGATCGGTGCTATCGCTCCCTTTGAAATTCAGTATTCCCAAGAAGCTCGGATGTATGCCTTGCTGGCACTATTGCTGCTGGGGACAACGTGGTGCTTTCTCCGCGCCTGGCGGACAAACAAAGCCCTCTGGTGGCTGGTTTTCGGCGTACTGGCTGGCCTGGCAATGTATGCGCAGCAACTCGCAGCATTCTATCTGTTTGCGATTGGACTGCCGCCGTTACTACTGCGTCGGCGAGACCGAATTGTCGGCCTTGTACTCGGTATAGGCATGGCACTGGTCATCTATTTTCCCTGGCTGATCAATTTACCCGCGCAGCTTGGGAAAATTGGAGACTACTGGATTCCGCGCCCCACGCCCGTGCAACTGTTGCAAACCCTGTGGTCATTTCTGAGCGTTGAACTGCCCGTGGCGAATCCGGCAATTTTAGTGGTCAGCATCACATCGCTCGTTTTGATCCTCGAATTGCTGCTACTCCGGGCATTTGATGCGTTCCGACGACGAAGCAGAGACAGTGCGCCGCTTGCGTTTGCGCTTTACCTGGCGATCATACCCGTTGGGCTTATGTGGCTGGTCTCGCAATGGAAGCCTGTCTACCTGACGCGCGCCTTGCTTCCTTCAGCCCTCATGTTTTACATTGCGCTGGGCTGGTTGATGGCACGATCTAGATTGCCGCGTCCGCTGTTCGTATTTATCGCTGTGATGTTTGGGCTGACGGTGGTTTCGACTCTGAGCATCTATTACACCTGGGACACATTTCCGCGTCCACCTTTTGAGGTTGCGGACATTTATATCGCCGGTCAGTGGCAGGCGGGAGATCGAATCGTACACGCCAATAAGATTACGGCATTACCAATGATCTATTACAATCGGAGTCTCCCGCAATCTTACCTGCGCGACGCGCCTGGGTCGCCGGAGGACACCCTGGCGACTGCGACACAACAAACGCTGGGCCTTTTTGCCGACGATAATATCAACAATGCAACGAAAGGCAGTTCTCGCGTCTGGTTCGTCATATTTCAGGAACAAATCGCGCAGCAAGGCGGGCAATCACCCGATCAGGATTGGCTGAACGCCAACTACCAACTTGCAGAACAAGTGGCATTCAACGACTTGCAAATCTATCGCTACGATCTGAAGTAGGTTCGCAACGAAGTCAGACTTACTGTGGCAAGCAATGTTCGTGGTATATTCTCAGAATGATTCCTACGAAAGCTACAGCAGCAGCGGAACGCCCTCAGGTAGCTCATAGCCTACAGCAGCAGGACATTTGAAGCCAGCAGTCAATATTGAGTCTGCTACGTGAACCCATTCCTTCGGCGCGATATTCTATTCATCGGCGTTTTTGCTCTGTTTGTGGGAGCGGTCATGGCCGTTGCCCTGCGCCATCCCGGCTATACAGACGCCTACTATTATTTCAACGCGGCTGAGCGGCTTGTCCGGGGTAAAGGCTTGACCGATGCTGCCCTGTGGACTTACCTGGGTTCTCCGCTGGCGTTACCTGCGCCAAGCCATCTCTACTGGATGCCGCTCAGCTCGCTCATCGCGGCGGCAGGTATGGCGCTCTTCGGGGCGACATTTGACGCCGCCAAGATGCCCTT
>DATGFK010000184.1:0-5000 GCA_035309185.1 Aggregatilineales bacterium | reverse complement strand
TGGAGCGGATGAAATCTTTCCTCCAGAGCAAGGCTGTGCAAATTTCCCGTACAGAATTCGAGGAACTGTCGCAGGGTTTACTGGATGATCTGCTCGGATTTGGCGCCATCGAACCGCTCGTCCGGGATCGCTCATATAGCGAAATCATGATCAACGGGCCAGAGGTTATTTTTGCCGAACGAAAAGGCAAATTGATTGAGACCGAATATACCTTTGACGATGATGAACACCTTTACTTCATGTCGCAGCGTATTGTGCGGCGCATTGGGCGTTCCTTTGATCGCATGAACCCAATGACGGACGCGCGCCTGCCCGACGGTTCGCGCGTTCACCTGATTATGCCGCCCTCGGCTTTGCAGGGTACAACGGTCACTATCCGCAAGTTTCCAGAAAAGGTGCTGACGGTTCAGGACCTGGTCAGCTTCGGCTCACTTACGCCCGAAGTCGCGGACTTTCTCGAAGCGTGCGTGGTAGCCCGGCTCAACGTTGTCGTATCGGGAGGCACGGGTTCAGGCAAGACTACGCTGCTTAATGTGCTGTCCTCCTTCATTCCCAGCGATGAGCGTATTGTGACGATTGAAGACTCGGCAGAATTACAACTGGTTCAGCGCCATGTCGTCCGGCTGGAAACCGCCCCGCCTGCCCCAGACGGCGACGGCGAATCGGGCCGACTGGTGATCCGCGATCTTGTTAAGGGCAGCCTGAGGATGCGCCCGGATCGTATCGTGATCGGAGAGTGTCGTGGTGGCGAGGCGCTGGATATGCTCCAGGCCATGAACACCGGCCACGATGGGTCTTTGACGACGGTACACTCTAATTCCCCTCGCGATTCTATTGCCCGCCTGGAAACGCTGGCATTGATGTCCGGCATGGATCTGCCCATTAGCGTCGTTCGTAAGCAGATCGGCAGTGCCGTACAACTGATCATCCAGCAGAGTCGTCTCAAGGACGGCAGCCGCAAGATTGTCCAGGTCACGGAAGTGCAGGGCCTGGAAGGCGAACAGATTACCATGCAGGATATATTCGTCTATAAGACACCCGATCATCGTGGCATTGGACCCAGCCACATGGGTGGTGGTCAGTTGATGCCGACCGGCTTCCGCCCGAAGTTCATGGAGCGTCTCGAACAGGCTGGCTTCAAGCTGAACGCCAAGATTTTCGGCGCGGCCACACCCCGGCCCAACGAATAGCGGAGTGGTTGGCGCATCCTTCTTGCGCATTTTTCTGTCGAAAACGAGAGGGCGTTTCAGACCAAATCAGGTAGAATTGTCATTGTGCGCAGCCTAATACAGTGACAAAAAGCCCGATATGAAACGTATCCTGATGCTTACGCCATACCTCCCTTACCCTCCGGTAAGCGGCGGGCGGTCACGGACTTATAACTTGATCAAGCTGCTCAAGCGCGATTACCAGATCACGCTGGTATGCTTTGGCCGCCCGGAAGAGAAATCCTTTGACATCCAGCCTCTGCGCAATCTTTGCGAGGTGATTGTCGTGGATCGCGCTTCCAGTCCTGGAACAGGCAAAGCCGCGCTGATGAGTTTGACTACTCTGCATCCTATTACGATGAAACTGTATTCGTCACCCGCCTTCAAAGAGACTGTCGCAAGCCTCCTGCAGCGGCAGGACTTTGACTTGATTCACGTAGAATCGTTTTACCTGATGCAAAACCTACCGCATCAGGTGCCAGCTCCGGTGCTGCTTGCCGAGCCGGCCATTGAATATGTCGCGTGGTGGCGCCATGCCCAGGTCGCGACGCCGCTTTATCAGCGTCCTGGAATCGCTTTAGAGGCGCTAAAAATGCGCATTTTCGAGCCGATGGCGTGGGCGCAAGCAGCGCTGGTGGGGGTAATGTCTAACCATGATGCGGCTGTCGTGAAACGCGCCACGCCAGGGGTTCCCACAACCCTGACCCCCAACGGGGTAGACGTGGACTACTTTAAGGCGGGCGACGGCCATCGGGAATCCGATTCGGCAATTTACATGGGCGACTACAAGTATTTCCCCAACACCGATGCGGTGTTGTACTTCGTCCGTGAGATTATGCCGATCATCCGCCAGCAGCGGCCCGCCTTTACGTTGACCCTGATTGGCAAGGAGCCGACGCCTGAATTGATGACGCTCGCTAACAACCCGTCGTCGGGTGTGCATGTGGCTGGGCTGGTCGAGGACACACGCGCTTACCTGACGCACGCAACGCTATTCGTCTGCCCGCTGCGGAGTGGCAGCGGGACGCGCTTCAAACTGCTGGAAGCGCTCGCCTGCGGCTGTCCAGTGGTGACAACGACGTTGGGCTGCGAAGGCCTGGAACCCACCAACGGACGGCACATGCTGCTTGCCGATAGCCCTCATGCCTTTGCCGAGGCCGTATTGAAAGTGCTAAACGACCCGTCCGAAGCAGAGCGACTTGGGCGGCACGGGCGCAACTGGGTTACAGAGCGACACGCCTGGAGTCGCAGTGCTGCATTGCTGGCTGACGCCTGGGATCACCTGAGCGGCAGCGATGAGCAAACGGTTGCGAATCCTAAATCCACAGGCCGTTTGCCTGACCTCGATCAGCGAAACTAGCGTTTTCATGCGTATTGGTAGTGGCGAATAACAGGTAACTCCATGTTAATTAAACCGGATCAGATTGCCATTGAAGTGCAGGGCCAGGAGTGGAAAGGGGAGGGAGTTGATCCTCGACTGGCGGCGAAATATGAACGACTTGTGTTCCTGCTGCAAGAGATGGAGCGCGTCGTCGTAGCGTTTTCTGGCGGAGTAGACAGCAGCCTGGTGGCAAAAGTCGCGCTCGATGCGCTTGGCGCGGAAAATACCCTGGCTGTTACGGCAATCTCGCCGAGCCTGGCCCAGGACGAAGCACGTGACGCTCTGGCGGTACTTAAAGAGATCGGCGTGCCGTACCTGACCATCGAAACGCATGAGGTCGAAGACCCACGCTACGCAGCCAACCCGGCCAATCGCTGTTATTTTTGCAAGGAACACGTCTACGAAGGTCTCACCGAAGTCGCCTGGGCACGTGGTTTCAATATCGTAGTAGACGGCTTCAACAGTGACGACGCAGCCGATCATCGCCCTGGGCGGCAAGCCGGGCGCGAACGGGGCGTGCGCAGTCCGCTTTACGAAGCCGCGCTTAATAAGGCCGACGTACGCGCCCTGGCAAAGCATCTGGGGTTGAGCAATTGGAATAAACCGGCAATGGCCTGCCTCTCGAGCCGGGTCGAGTATGGATCGGCCATCACGCCGCAAATCCTGGCGCAGATTGACCAGGCAGAATCTGCATTAAGGCGCATCGGGTTTGAAGCGCTCCGCGTGCGCCATCATGGCAAATTGGCGCGCATCGAATTTGACGATAATGTCCTCTCACAGGTGATCGCGATGCGCGAGCAGATCGTTAGCGCGTTGAAAGCCTCCGGTTATCTTTACGTGACGCTCGATCTCCAGGGGCTACGCCACGGTAGCATGAACGAAGCGTTAGTGGATCGTGGGACAAAGCTTGAGTAACAGGATATTACCAACTGAAGGCGAGGCTTTGATCAAACTCCTTGCGCGCGTGCAAAGCGGAGAACTCTCTCCGGAGGACGCGCTCCAGAAGCTCCGCTGGCAGCCGATAGAAGCCCTTGGTGAACTCGCCAGGCTTGATCATCACCGACTTGTCCGCCAGGGATTACCCGAATTTGTGTTTGCGGAAGGCAAGTCTCCGGAGCAGACCGCCACCATTATGGCGGCAATGGTCGAAAAGCACGGCGCTGCGCTCGCAAGCCGCGCCTCAGAAAGCCATTTACAGGCTGTACAGGCTCGGATTCCCAATGCGATCTTTCATCCTGTGTCGCGCTTAATTACCATCGCTGAATTTCCCCGGCTCCAGGCGGGACGCGCCCTAGTGGTTGCAGCCGGAACCTCGGATTTGCCGGTTGCCGAGGAGACGCTGGATGTCTTGCGTTTCCTTGGACACACACCAGAAGTGTTGATGGATGTCGGCGTGGCGGGCATTCATCGCTTGCTTGCCAACAGCGATCTCCTGGCTACTGCCGATGTGCTGATCGTTGTGGCGGGTATGGATGGCGCGCTACCAACGGTGGTCTCCGGGCTGGTCAATGCGCCCGTCATCGCCGTGCCAACCAGCGTGGGCTATGGGGCAACTTTCGGTGGTCTTGCCGCGCTGCTCACAATGCTGACCAGTTGCAGCCCCGGCCTGACCGTTGTCAATATTGATAACGGACTTGGCGCTGCTGCGGCGGCCCATCGAATCCTGATGCGGCCTTCTCTCCATTCATGACGATTATTGCCTACCTGGATTGCTTTGCCGGGATTAGCGGCGACATGTTCCTGGGCGCGCTTGTGGATGCAGGTTGGTCGGCGGAACGCCTGCGGGAAGTCGTCGCCGCGTTGCAACTCTCCAACGTGACCATTGAGGTGAGTCGGGCCAGCAAGCAAGGAATTGGCGGCGCTCAGGTGACGATCAAAGCCGCAGGCGATCAAAGCGCTCGCGCGTATTCCGATCTGGTCAGTATGATTACTCAGGCACCTCTTCCTGCTGCCGTCCAGCACCAGGCGCTCGACATCCTTAAATTGCTTGGGGAAACCGAAGCCGCGATCCACAGCGTTCCGCTTGAAGAGATCCATTTTCATGAATTAGGGGCTGTGGATACCCTGGTGGATATTGTGGGTGTCCTGGTCGGGCTGCGCGACCTGGGCATCGCGCAGGTGTACAGCAGCCCGCTGCCCTGGTCAAAGGGAACCGTCAACACTGCACATGGCTTGCTGCCTGTGCCACCGCCCGCCGTGGCCGCGCTCTTACAAGGCATTCCGGTCGTGGGTGTGGAAGTGCAAGGCGAAATGGTCACGCCAACCGGGGCCGTCTTGGTACGATCAGTGGCTCAGGGTTTTGGTCCGATCCCGGATATGCGCGTCGAGCGTGTAGGCTACGGCGCAGGGGAGCGAAACTGGCCGGATCGCCCCAACCTGCTGCGCATAGTCATCGGCCAGGGGGTGCAGGC
>DATGFK010000183.1:0-2426 GCA_035309185.1 Aggregatilineales bacterium | reverse complement strand
CCGCGCAGCCGTCCCGTGAGGATGGTCGCCAGCAGAGACCAGTTATGGCCGACGACGACGGCAATCGCGCCGATCACGCCGCCCGAAATTTGATCGCCAGGCATCAGCACACGCCCCAGCAGCACGCCAGCAACGCCTTTGGTTACGTCCATCGCGACGACGACGAGTCCCCACTTGAAGCCCAGAGTGCGCGTAATATTATTGGCTCCCATGTTTCCGCTGCCCACATCGAAAATATTGATCCCCTTCATGCGGCCAATCAGGTAGGCCGACGGAAATGAACCGACGACATAGGCCAGTAAGAAAATAGCCAGAGGGAGTCCAATATTATGCATACTCTACTTCTCCAACGAGAACGATTATGCCGCAGCAAACCATTCTGTATGATCAATTGCGTTGATTTGTTCGACAGTAACAGATAACACTGGTCGCTAGTCCAGGATGCGAATTATGCCAGGCTTTCTCAGAAAAAACTAAAAGCTTCGCAAATGCTCATAATTGATTCCGCGTTGATTCGTGACTACTTTGCCTGGCAAGCAGCCACGGTTCCAAACCCGGAATCGTCTTTACAGCTTCTTACACGCTGCACCTATCGCCGAACAAGAGATACACCTTACAAATTCGCACGCTTTGGGGCGAATCCCCGAACGCTTTCTAAGCCGTCTCATAGAGCTATATCTTTTCTAAAGTGATTGCTTCATACGCGTACTTTGGTTAAACCAGACCGAGAAGGCATGTTCTGGACCCATCTTCAGAACTGGGCGTGATAGTTTCGCATCATCGCAGCACTTGTCATGGATACCGGCCAATCTTGGGCCATAGCCAAGAAAATGAACGATGAAATGCCATGCCCATAGTTAGTTAAAAGGTTGCCATCTGGGGACGCTTCCCGCGATGTGGCCCGGCCAGGCTTAATGTCACTGGATATAGATCGTCGGCATAGCGCGATTGCTCTCCGGAAGTCGTCGCACCCTTTACGGTTAGCTTGAGACGCTGCGCATTGGTTTCCGTGTAGACTCCAAGCTGGATTCTGAGACAATCCAGCGTAATCGGCATTGTGCTCGACATTTTAAGCAAGATCTGGCGGATTTCCGTTTCGGTTTCGCCGGACCGCCACTGGCTAAAAGGATACGTTCCGCCCCAGGGGGCAAAATCAGCCTGTCCGATGAAATCAGAGCCGCAGAACACGTGAATAAACGGCTGGGCAGGCGTCGGTTGTGGCAGATGCCAGCGCAGTTTTACCGTGACCAATTTTCGATCCGCCGACAAAGCAGCTTCCGCCTGAAGCAACTCAATCTGGTCAAAGGTCGCCAGCACATCACCTGGGCCGGGCATATTTGGCCCGCCGACGTAAACAGGCCAGAAGTTATTGCCGTCAAATTCCGTTACGATCAATCCTGACTTTTGATGCAACAGATTATAGAGCGGCTGACCATCCACGAAAGGTTGAAATGGCACGTACAGCCGATCAGTTGGCGGGCGAAACGCCAGACGGCTGCCAACGGCGTCTATCGGCGGTGCGCTTTGTCCTGCATTCAGGGATACCTGCTGCGTATACGAGTAGGAATCGACCATGACGGCTGCGCCTTCCGTTGTGAGCAGGAATTTCCTGGTTCCTTGCAGCGGAGCCAGGAAATCCGGCGGGTTGACGACGAGCAGGTTTGCGTTGGTCTTGGGCATGTTCCTGCTGGCCTTGTTTTGCAATGTTTCGCTCAGGTGGGTCAGTTTCCACAAGTAATCACCCATTTGTTGGTAATCATGGGCGCGATCTACCATGAAAACGCCGGACACCCCAATGACCAGCAGTGAACCCGCCAGTGTGACCCAGCGCAGCCGCCGCGACTCCCACAGCCTTGCGATAATCGCCGCCCAAAACAACGCCGTCCCGACGGAGGCCAGCATCATCAAATGCGGCGATCCCAGCACGTAAGCCGGCGCCAAGAACAGCACAGACGGAATCACGGCCAGGAAATACCAGCCCAGGCCATACAGCGCCAGTTTCAACAGCGCCAGGCGCGAACCAACTATGACCAGCCCCACGATAATCGTTCCGCCCAATAGGACAAAGATCAACGTATTGGTCGCATCGCCCGCTACCAGGGGCCGCACCGCCATATCCAGCGGATAGATCAGCCCTTCGGACAGATCAGCAAAAGACCGAACGGGTTCAGCACTCACTTGCGGCGCGCTGTGTCCAATGGGCAGTTTCGCCCACAGCAAGAGGTAGGCCAACGCGATAACGCCAACTGGCACGATCACTAACCAGGCGCGAGGGCGCATCACAGTCCGCACGCCATACAGAAATACGATCAGCCCAATGGAGAGCGGCAGTAAGAGTGGCCCGTTCTCGTGACTGAATATGCCGAAGAAAGCTCCCAGGAGACTTAGTCCCAACGCGATTCGTCCGCGTTGCCCCGTCGGGTTAT
>DATGFK010000182.1:0-6124 GCA_035309185.1 Aggregatilineales bacterium | reverse complement strand
CTGAGATCGTGGTTGGGTACGACCCATCGCCTGTACGTCCTGTACACGGAAGGCGTTGACGCCGACACGGTGCGCGATCTGGCCTCCATCACCGCCATCCAACCCCTGGCACGCGCGCCGTACCGGATCGCGCAGCAGAATGGCGCGGGCCTGGAACACGCCATGCGCTGGTTGGCGGAAATCCTGGAAAAGTTGATTGACTTCGTCCCCTTCCCAGCCACGCCGCCGGTCAAGTTCTCGCCTGCGCGCTGGCGATACATGCCTTCCAATCCGCAAGAAGCCTACTTTTACCCGGAGCAGTTTTCGACCTCGCTGCCGGGGGTAGGCGGTTATCAACTGGTAGCAGCCAGCCACCGGGGCAAAACTCACGCTCACCAGGGAACTTTCCGCGAGGACGCAGTGGCTATCGCTACAACGCCCTACTGGAATATCCTCGCCGTTGCCGATGGCGCTGGCACGGCTGACCTTGCCCGCGTCGGATCGAACCTGGCCGTGACCAACGCCATAGAGGCCATTAAGAACGCGGCCTCCGATCCGCCTGAGACTGAGGATGTGGGACGTGCCGTGTGGGAGGGCATGAAAGCGGCCTATCAGACGTTGAAAGAATTTGCAGCCGATCATCGCGTGAACGTGGGCGACCTGAGCACGACTCTACAACTGCTGATCCACTGGCCGCAAGGCCAGAACTGCCTGCTAGGACTGGCTCACATCGGCGATGGCATCATCACGGCGGAAAATCCCGCTGAGCAATATTATTTGCTGACCGAGCCAGACACCGATCCCGAAGACGCGACGCGAACCCTGTTCCTGACCAGCGCGCCGCTTAAGAACTGGCGAGACCGCGTGAAGGTCTATCAGTTTGACGAGCCGCTGGACATCGTGGCCCTCATGACCGATGGCCTGTCTGGCGACCTGGAGCCGTATGCCGAACTGCTGCACACGCGCCTGTTCGAGTCGCTACGGGAGCGCGTGCTGTGCTATCCGCTCAAGCAGCAGGAGCGGGCGCTCCTGGCCCGGATCAGCTATGACCGGCGCGGATCGTTCGATGATCGTACTATTGCGGTGCTGTCCAGGGCTTGACGGATAAGTTGAACTTACTGCAGCGGCTTGCCCTCACCCAGACAACGGGAGAGAGGTCTCAAAACCGGAACCGGCAATGCCGTATCCCTACCCGAATACCCCATTTGCTCATGCTGTAGGGAGAGGGGCAAGAAGGCAAGAACAATGCTGATCACGCTTCGGAACGGACAAACTGAGCAATATGAAGATGAGCCTTTTGCCAGCGGAGCGCAAGGGACGCTGCATCTCTCGCGCGATAAACGCTGGGTCGTGAAGCTGTATCACGATTCAAAAAACGCACGGATTGGCGCGCTAACTAAAGTGATCAACGAGTTTAACGTCACCCGAAACGATAAGCAGTCCGTGCATTTGTTTGCCTGGCCGGACGCCATTGTGGACAGGCCAAAGGTTGGCGTGCGCATGGCAAACGTCAATTTCGAGGTTGAGCACAAGTCGCTGACCTGGTGGATCGGCCCCAGGGCCTTCAAGCGGCTTGGCCCAGAAATTCGCGGCACGTGGCTGGATCGCGTGATCGTTGCCGTCAACATGGCGCGCATCTCCTGGAAACTGCACAGCAACGGCTTGTGTCACTCCGATTTTTCCGGCGACAACTTCCTGGCAAACATGACGCGCCAGCACGTCGTCTTGATTGACCTGGACAACCTGGTTGTGCCAGGCGTTCTGCCGCCGGAAATGCTGGGCACGGGCGATTACATGGCCCCGGAGATCGTCATGGGGCGCAACAAGCCCAACAGCGGGGCCAAGCCTGCCATCGAGACCGACCTGCACTCGCTGGCCGTGCTGATCTATCAACTGCTGCTCATGCGCCACCCGCTCAAAGGCCCCAAGCAGCATCACGCCGACGCGGAGCAGGACGATTTACTGGCGCTGGGCAAGAATGCCCTGTATACCGAAGACCCGCAGGACTGGTCAAACCATCCAGCGGAGCCTTTCCGAAGCGCGCGTTTGCTAGGCGAAGAAGTTGAGGGTTTGATGCGTCAGGCGTTCACGGCTGGCCTGCACAACCCGCACCAGCGCCCGCTGGCGCCGCAATGGAGCGATGCCCTGCTGCGCATGTCTGAGCAGATTATCCCCTGCCCCAACGTGGACTGTGAAGGAAAAGCGTTCGTCCTCCTGCGCGACCAGCCAGCGGTGTGCCCCTGGTGCGAAACGCGCGTCAACCGCCCGGCGCAGGTTCCGGTACTGCGCCTGTACGACAGCGCGGGGCAGGTCGGGCATTTCCAACCCGGACGCGGTAGAGTCGTGGGCTGGCAAAACCGGACTCTGAATCGCTGGCACGTCCAGAGTGGGATCTCGGCTTCCACCACGGAGGATCGTGATCCGGTCGCCATGTTCCATTACAAACAGAAAGCCTGGATGATCGAAAACCTGTCGATCCCTGACTTTCGCGTGGCGGAACAGGGTAGTGTGCGCCAGGTCAGTGTTAGCGAGACTCTGACGCTCCACGAGGGACAGCAGTTGGTTATGGGTTCGGGGAACAGGACGCGGCTGGCGACGGTCACGATGCAAAGGCTGTAGCTGATGCACGTTGCGTCACTGGCGGAACTGCGCCAGGGGCTGCGCGAGGCTGCACCCGGCGAGACGATTGAGCTGGCGCCCGGCGAATACCAGGGGCCGTTCGTCGTCGAAACGCCAGTCACGCTGCGCGGCCTGGATCGCAGGACGGTGCTGTGGCGGCGGGGCGGGCCAGTGGTATACGTGCGCGCGCCGGGAGTCAGGCTTGAAAAGCTCCTCATTGAACGCACGGTATCGCAACAGGGGCCGCTGGTTGTTCATCAAAAGGATTGTGTGCCAACGGGTAGAGAGTCAAAACTTGTGGATGCGCTGATCAATCTCGGTGAATTGATTGCAGGGTCAAGCGTGACCTTGCCCCTTGACCTCGACATAACTGACAGCGCGCAGATCGCCGTCACGGGGCTGTATGGTGCGCAGGTCACGCCGACTACGCTGGAAGGCGATGCGGGCGCTCTGCTGTGGCTAACACTGGACGGCAAGACGATCCAGCGTGGCGAAGTGCTGCTCGGTGAGCTATTCCTGCGTGAAGGCAGCGCCGTGCGCTATGTGTGGCTGTCAGGCGTCGTGCAGGATGCGCCACCAGCCAACCAGTTCTACTGCCTGACCAACCGCAAGATGAAGCTGTATGCCTCGCCGCGCGGCCTGATGCTCAACAGCGCGCTGCTGGCCCAGCTTGACGTGACAATGCCAGAAGGGCGCTACGCCTTCATCCAGCATGATCCGTCCGGCGCGCTATTTTTGTATGTGCCGGGTGAGCCACCCGCGCCGGTACTACTCAACGGCCAGCCGCTTCCGCGATGGAACCGCGTGCCGCTCAAAGAGAAAGATTCCATCAAGATCGGGGCGATGGCCCTATCCGTGCAGATCGCTGACCCCCCGCCGATCAGCGTTGACCCGCCTGTACTGACTGTGGGCGATTTTGACGACGCCTTTCCTGAGCCTGTGCCGCTCAAGGTGCGCAACGGCAAGACCGCCTGGAAGGGCCACGTTGCCTCGGCCACGCCCTGGCTCGATGTCCTGCCGGAAGGCGATTTTCGCATCCCGCCTTCCCGCTCGAACGATTGGTCAATCCAGTTGAACGAACAGGCGCTTCTACTCCCCAACGGAGTCCACGAGGCTGTCGGCGCGCTGCTGGTGGTTGGGCAGGGACAGGCGCTGGCTGTAGATGCCCGCGTGAGCATCCAGCGCCCGGACGTGGCTTTGCGAGTCGACACGTTAGACGCCGGAAAGATAGAATGGCATTGGCCGGTTGAGCGTCTGGTTGACCTGCCCATTGGCAACCTGGGCCGCGCGGCATGGGTAGGCAGCGTCCGTGCCACAGTGCCCTGGCTGGAACTCGTCACGCCCATGCCCATGACCTGCGGCCCCTGGTCGGAAGCGATTGCAAAGGTCCGACTCACGCCGGACTGGGACAATTTACCGGTTGGCACCTACGCCCTTCCCGGCGCGATCGTGGTCGAAGGGCCGAAAGGTGATGTGCCGGTTGCCGTCCGCCTGGAAGTGACACCAGCGCGCGGCCACGTGACGCCCCTCGTTGATTTGCTGGCCTACGATCAGGTCGAACGCAATGCGCCCCTGCCAGAGATAATCCTGGAAGTGCGCAACGATGGCGGCGCGCCCTGGGAAGGCACGATCCGGGCCGTCAACCGCTGGGTACGTATTCGCCCCGACGAATTAGTCGGAGAGAATGCCCTTGCGCCCGGCGCTACGGCCCAGTTTGAAGTGCGATTGATGGACGTGCCATCCGAGGTTGCTCTCGACACGCCAATCACCATTGACGAGATTCGCATTGAGGAAGCCGAAAACGAGAATGCAGTCGCCGTGCTGCCCGTGCAGATCACCATCGTTGAACTGCCGCCCTTCCTGGTTGCCAACGCCGTCCGCTTCCCGCCCTTTGTCAAGGGAGACAATCCCCCGGAAGGGCAACTGCGTATTCACAACAACGGCCCGGCCCGCTGGCGAGGAACCATAACGCCCAACCATGCTGCCCTCACCGTCCCCGACAGCCTGTTCACCTGTGAACCCGGCAGCAGCATTGATCTCACAGTCACGCTGAACAGCAAGGCGCAGGAGTCCCTTCAGATCGGCTTGAACACCTGGGAGAACGCCCTCACCGTGAGCGGCGGACGGGAGCCGTTATCCGTTCCTGTGCAGCTAGACCTGCGCGAACCGATCTCCGAGCTACACCTGGAAACGCCCCTGCTCAATTTTGGCGAGATCGATCCCAGCCTGCCGAACCTGGATTCCTCGCAAACAATCCGCCTGGTGAACGCCTCGCCTGCGGCGGTATCCGCACGGGTCGAGTTGTGCGTACCGTGGCTCTCGGTTGAGAGCAAAGTCAGGGCCTTTGATCTGGAGATCGCGGGCGGCACACTGGCTGAATTTCCGGTGAGCGTGAACGGCAAACTACGCGATGTTACCCTTGGCGTCCTTGATGAAGCGCGGGCGATCCTGGTCACGACCCCCGACAAGCTGTATTCCATTCACGTGATCGTGCTGGTCAACGAGTGGTCGCCGCTTCTGGCGCTCTCGCCAGAAAAATTGTCGCTGCGGCGCAGCACGCCAGAGTCTGTAAGTGTGCGCAATACTGGACAGCGGCCCTGGACGCTGCAAGTAATTGCACCGGGCTGGCTCTCAGTCTCGCCCGCTGAGTTCACCCTGGACAGCGGCCAGGAGCAGCAGATCGCGGTCAAGTACGCGGGGCAAGGAAGCGTGAACACCCTCAGCGATCCGCGTGCCGTCGTGATCGCTGGGTCGGGCCGCGAATATGCGCTCGAAGTGAGCGTTGTCGCTATGCCCTCTCCCGCAGCTACGGCTGACACGGCCAAACCTGCGAACGCCGCCGATACAAAAATCGAGCAGTCCCCATGACGGATGAGCCTGCCCTCCACGTTTACGTGCTGCTGGATACGTCTGCTTCCATGTCGGGTGCGCCCCTCGAAGCGCTCAAACAGGGACTAAACTTGCTGTGCGGGACGTTCATCGCCCGAAGCAAGCGCCCGGTACAAATCGGCCTTTTCGCCTACGACAGCAAGGCGCGAGAGTTGGCTCCCCTGGCCGATGTGCAGGCCTTCGAGATGCCCAAACTCGACGCGGGCGGATCGTCTGCCCTGGGCGAGGCGCTGCGCTTGCTGGCGAGAACCATGCTTACCAGCGATCCAACGCTCGTCTACGTCTTCACAGACGGCGAACCTACCGACGACTGGGAAGTTGCGATTTCTGAAGTGAAGGGCCGCGTCAAGCAGATTGTCGCCGTGATCTGTGGTGCAGCGAGCAGCGGCGAGGCACTTTCGCCCCCCGTGGCGAACGTCTTTAAGGTGCGCGAGATGACGCCCGATTTGCTGTACGAGAGTTTCCGAGCCTTCTCATAAATCGTCACCTGCCCCTGCGCAAATTGAGATTATCCGCTCTCGTTAGCGCTTCGCGGCCACTGCCAGCAGCGTCACCAGCGCGATGAAGCCGATGAACGCTCCCAAAATGAGGACGACTGTGCCCGCCTGGGTTTTGAAGAGCGATGGCCTGGCCGGCG
>DATGFK010000181.1:0-4260 GCA_035309185.1 Aggregatilineales bacterium | reverse complement strand
GCTCGCAGCAATGACCGCGCCTGCGCCACCTAACAGTCCCGCCTGCGCCAGTAGATTGTTCAAATCGGGCGGTGGGGTCACGCTCTCAAGCGTGCCGGTTGAGTTATTCCCGCCGCCTGTGCTACCGCCACCCGTGTTATTGCTGTTACTCCCCGGCAGCGCCATCGCCACGGCGACTGCGGTAGGTGTTGCTGTTGCCATTGGCGCAAGCGCCGGTTGGGTTGCATCGCCCGCGCCGCCGTTCGCATTGTCGAGTCCGGGCTGGGGCGTGTTGGTGGGCGGGATCGTCCCCGTAGCCTCTGGGGTATCCGATGGCGTCGAGGTGGGGGTGTTGGTCACAATCTCGTAAATCGGCGTCGGCGTGCCGGTGGTCGTGGGCAGCAGCGCCGCACCGAATAAGAGTGGGGCCACACTGAAGCTGCACACGCCCCCGCGTGTGGTTGTATGCGCTGCCCAGTCGGTCAGCACCAGGTCTACGCTGTAATTACCCACCGTGGTCGGCGTGAAGGATAACGTCGCATTGGTGGACAGCGTTCCCGGAGGGAAGTTTGTGCCACTGCTGCCGCCACCAGGCCCGTTGACGTTCATACTCAGGCTGCTCACGCCCGATGCGTTGTCGCCTACACTCGCACCCAGGCTCCAGCTCTGTCCAGGGGCGATGCTGGAAGGGCCACACGAGACACTGCCCA
The DNA here is from genome assembly GCA_035309185.1 of Aggregatilineales bacterium. Taxonomy (GTDB): domain Bacteria; phylum Chloroflexota; class Anaerolineae; order Aggregatilineales; family UBA2796; genus DATGFK01. The sequence goes on along the minus strand of DATGFK010000181.1, from coordinate 3,571 downwards.
CGTCGGGCGGCGCCGTGTCAATCTGCACCGGCAGCATACTTGCGTTCTGATTCCCGGCTTTATCATAGACAAACCAGGCCACGATGTGGACACCATCGCCCACAACCGGAAGCCGCGAGGAGTCGCGTTTGCCATCCACCTGGATAATGGCCCTGGCTATCCCACTCAGGTTATCCGAAATGGTCAGGATCGCCTCTACCGGCGAGGAGGTGAACCAGCCATTTGGCCCGTGCGGCTTGTCGAAGGCAATCCCTACCTGCGGCGGGGTGCCATCCACCGGGAATATCCAACCGTTGGTTGTCACGTTGCCTGCGTTGTCGGTGACGATCACGTTCAAGGTATGCTTGAGATCGCCCCTGAAGGTGATTCCTTTCCCATTCCAGGCTGTCCAGGCTCCGCCGTCGATCTGGATCATGGTGCTCGCTACGCCGCTGGTCGCATCCGAGACGGCCAGGGTAATCGTCGGCGTGCTGTGCCACCAACCGAAGGCCGTATCCGGCGGACGCGAAGGCGTCATACTCAGGCTTGGCGGCGTGGTGTCAATCTTGATGTTCACGCTCTGCGGCGTCTCGTCGTGGACACCATCAGTCGAGAAGAAGCTGAGGCTGTGGATGCCATCGCCGTTGACCGGGAAAGGCGTCCCCGTGTAGGTTGCGGGCGGATTGCTGTCCAGGGTGTAAGTCGTGGTCTTGACGCCCAGGCAGCCGCTGTCTACGGCGGGCAGGCTGACGGTCACGTTGGATTTCCACCAGAGGTTTGTCCCGGCGGTGCCCACAGGCGTGTAGGTCGTCGTGGGTGGGTTGAGGTCTTGCTTGACTGGCCCCACCCAGCCTGTCCAGCCGGACGAACCATACTGATTGGTGGCCTGGGCCTGGAAGTAATAGGGCGTGTCTTGCAGCAGACCGCTGTAGGTGTAGGTGGTTTGGCTGCCGCCTTGACTGACAAACGTGCTGGGCTTGGTTTTATCAGTCGCCATGCGCACGTCAAAAGTTGCTCCACTGCTGTTATTGCCCGGCGAGAGCTTCACCACGCGCGTATCCCCGGCGATGCAGGCCGCCCCGACGTTCACGCCCGGCTTGTCGGGAACCGGCGGCGGCGGCGTAGGCTGGCCCACCCCACCGCAGAAGAAGCCACTGGGATAGATCGCGGGAACGCCACCGGCAGCCAGACAAGAAGCCACATCACCGCTGATGGCTAAACACTGACCCGCAGCGCCATCTTCGCCGGTAGCCCAGGTATAGCCCGGGTCGCAGCTCACGCGCGGGGCAGACGCCGCCGCCGAGTGTGGCCCTATGGGCAGCGTGTGCGGCGCGGCGGCTTGATTCGGTTGCGAAGGCGCTGGTAAGGAGGGCAGTCCAAGCGATGCAACAATGACCAACAGGCCGACAACTGCGAATACGGCCAGGCGTGACAGTCGGATGGGGTGTGCCATAAGGTGATCCCGATTCGTTTTGCTGTGAAGAATGCAAAAGACCCAAATAAACTGGCAGACCGAGCATCGCCAGGCACTGATCTGGAGGCTTTGATGAGGCGTTCAGCGACAATGTGAAGAAAGCGACAATGTACTATCAGATTAACGACGACTATAAAATGAGTAATTTTTCCTGTCAAGAGTCGGTCATAAACGTTTGCCATGCGCACGTCTATTTTTGGGCAAACTCCCAAAGATCGCCCATTCAATAATGGGGATTGCTGGGATGCGCCAAACTTGACACTCACCTGACGATTGCCCGACGCGGGCGCGATCCGGTTGCGAATCCCGCCCCAAAGTGTGTACAATGGCAAGTTGCACACGGAGTCGTCCTGTCATCATGCTAGACCTGGGAATTATCGTCGTCAACTGGAACACCCGCGATCTGCTACGCGACTGCCTGAAATCACTGGCGGCCAGCGATCCTGCCATCACGCGGCAAGTGATCGTGGTAGATAACGCCAGCAGCGATGGCAGCGCGGCGATGGTTCGTGCCGAGTTCCCGTCGGTCAGGGTTATAGATAACCCCATAAATGGGGGTTTTTCGCAGGCTAATAACCTCGGCCTGCGCGCGCTTGGCTTTGGGACTGACCGCGTCGCCCCAGATGCCCCACGCTTTGCCCTCCTGCTCAACCCGGATACCGTCGTCCCGCCAGATGGTCTGCGTGCGATGATCCAGCGCATGGAGAGCGATCCGCGTGTGGGCGTGGCTGGCCCCCGCCTGGTGATGCTCAACGGCAAACTCGACCTGGCCTGTCGGCGCAGCTTCCCCACGCCGGAGGTGATGCTCTGGCGGGTTACGGGCTTAAGCAAGCTGTTTCCCCGCAGCAAGCTGTTCGGACGCTACAACATGACCTATCTCGACGAGCATCTCGAAACTGAAGTAGACTGCGTCGTCGGTGCCTTCATGATGGTTCGGCGGGAAGCGATTGCCGACGCCGGAATCCTCGATGAAACCTTCTGGATGTACGGGGAGGATATAGATTGGGCCTACAGAATCAAACAAAAACACTGGAAAGTGCTGTACTATCCCCAGGTGACCGTCCTGCACGTCAAGCGGGCAGCCAGCCGACAGAATCCACGGGCGCAGAAGGAATTTCAGCGCGCCAGCCTGATCTTCTACCGCAAGCACTACGCCTCGACCACGCCGAAGCTGCTCCACTGGGCGGTACTGGCAGGACTGCTGCTCAAGGGCGGGCGTCCGATATTGAACGACCTGCGCAGGCCAACCTGAAAGGCGATCCGCACCGCCTGCAGCGTGCCTTGCGCCTGCTCCAGGTGTTCATTGACGTGTTGGCCCTGATGGCCGCTTTCGGCCTGGGCTACCTGGTACGCCAGACCGTTTCCCTGTCACTGGTGGCCTCTTCGATCAGCACGCCGCGCTTTTTGGCCTACGCGGGCATGATGGTGATCCATATCGCCACGCTGCTGGTGATCTTTTTCTTTGCGCGCCTGTATCACCAGCGCCGCGCCGTCAGCCGCATAGATATTATGTACACAGTGGCCGCTTCTGCCGCCGTCGGTACCGTCATGACCAGCGGATTTATTACGATCTTTTTAAAAGGCACTGACGTTCTTTCCGATTACCCCCGCCAGATGATGATTTACGTCTGGATATTCAGCGTCATCTTTGTCGTGATAGGCCGCGAGCTGCACCGCCAGATCGCCGTTCGGGTGCGCGTGGCGGGCCTGGCCCGTGACCGCGTGGTCGTCGTAGGCAGCGGCGATGTGGCCCAGAGCATCATCCGGCAAATCCAGTTCAACCCGGAACTCGGCTACGGGATCGTCGGGGCCGTCAACGGCGACACGACCCGCTATGTCGAGGGCATCCCCATCATCGGCCAGCTTGACGAACTTCCGCAGATTATTGACAGCTACAACGTGGACGAGGTGATCATCGCCCTGCCCGAAGCCTCGCATAAAGACCTGGTGCAGCTTATCGCGTCCTGCCAGCGCAGCCGGGTCAGCGTCAAAATTTATCCTGACCTTTTTGCGTACATGGCTGGCGGTATGTCGGTGGACGAACTGGGCGGAATGCCGCTGCTCAGCGTCCGCGATGTGGCACTGCGCGGCTGGAAGCTGTCGCTCAAGCGTGGCGTT
>DATGFK010000180.1:0-10160 GCA_035309185.1 Aggregatilineales bacterium | reverse complement strand
CAGCAACCGTCGTCTTGAAAGAATCTGTATCCCCAATAAGGATGATCGTTTGAACCAGCGGGTAGGCACTCAAATCGAAGCTTCGATCAAAGGCGCTTTTTCCGTCCAGGGTCAACGCCTTCATGGTCGGGTCAAGACGGTCAAAGGGGATGATGGCCCAGGCAGCAGGACGGTGCCGCCATAGCGTCATCGCCAGGGCGTCGGGCGCCACGGTTTCGACGTGGATTTGCGGATCTGGCGCTCCGAGCAACCCTGTCAAATAAGCCAGGATCGTTGGCGTTGTGATGAATACCGGCGACTCGATTTTAGTATTGCTGCCCGAAATCGCGGCGAGCGCGGTCGCATCACCTTGCCAATAACGTTGGATGTTGGGCCAGGCGATATTGTCAATTGTGGTCGGGAACGCGGCAACTGGCACGTAAATCCACTGCGCGCTCGGGCCGTCACCGGGACGCCCCGACACGATTTTTACCTTCGCCTCGCCCTGCGTAGCCGCTGCAAAATCGCCCTGCTTGATCAAGCGGTCAACGGCAATCTGGAATTCTGGCGGAATATCAGGCGCTATCCATAGGCCGATGGGTGCATTGGCCGCGCGAAGCTTCAACGGCGTCAGCGCAGCAAAGGCCACAATGCACAGCGCTACACAGCGCCACAGCCGTGACGCGCCCTGGCCTTGAAGGAGGTTTGGTTCAGAATGTGAAGCCAAGCAGACCTCGCCGTTGTAGAAAATCGCCGATGGCCTCGGCGATTACGTGGTTGCCTAACGCATTCAGGTGAGGGTCGGTTGGGTAGTAGATTTGTTGCCGATCATCGGCCCACGGGCTAAGAATGGGCAGCAAATCCAGGCAATTAAGCTTTTGTGCCGCGCAAAACTCCAGCAAGCTGAGTCGCGGCGCGGCGATGGCGTCTACAGCCGCTTTGCCCATCACGGGTTCGGTCAAGGGCCGGTAGACTTCCTCTTTGGCGGGAAAAACCAACACGACGAAGTTTCCGCCGTTTTTCTCGACCCGCGCGCGCGTCCACAGAATGGCCTGCTCTGACAATCCCACGCCCTCAAGGTTGCGGGGTTGGCTTAGATCAAAAGCATCACGAATGTAGCTCTGCCCGAACCAGAGATCGAGGCCATCCAATGCGACCTGATCGGGGTCTACAAACTCGTCCACCCCCGCCTGTTTGCCCCTCAACAGTGACCCGGCAATCACATAGAGCGCCGAATTCTCACGCAGCCATTTCGCGATTGCTCCCGACGCGGGCGGTGGCGCAGATTGCGCCAGTGGGGGCGTCCTGGCCGTCCCATCCAGGGCAGCCAGCCCGTAATCGTCGTTAAAGTCGTTGCCGTAAAATTCCCACAGCACCAGGCGCGGCTGCGCGAGTTTGAGATCTGGCTTTGCCACAAAATCGTCGTACAACCGCGCGTGACTCGTCGAGCCGGTGACCGGTTGGCCCAGGTTGGAGATTGGCAAGCCGGTACGCTGCGACACGAGCGTAACCCAGCAGTCAGATAACTCCGTAAAGCAGAACGTGAACGAGTCGCCCAGGGCGACGGCCTGCACATTGCCATCCTGTGGCTGCGGAGAGCGGAATCCCACCCGCCCGCCCCACCAGGCGTAGCTCGTCACATGAAACGTAACAGACGGGCTGCCAGCCTGTAAACTATCTATCGCGCCGGGCCGCACGATGGTCTGGTAATCCGTGTCAGCCTGCCACAACGAAGGGGGCGCCAGGTGGGAGTCGCTAAAGGGAACTACTTTCACGTCGCGCAGGGCAATTTGCAAGCCCATCGGCAAGTGGATGTACAGCAGACGCACCGCAGTCTCTGCCAGCAATATTGCGATGAGCAATCCAAAAATCACAACCAGGACACGTTCGGCAACTTTACGCAGCATATCAGTACCCACGAAAAACGGCTATGGAGTGGCGAAAGGGGTTGTCGTCGCAGGCGATTGGCTGGGAACGGTTATCTGCTGGCTCAGGTAAAACATTTTCTCCAGCAAACGTCGTCGCCCCGCCGCATCCATCAGGTGCGGCTGCGCCCTGTCCGCGATCTCACCCGTGAGCAATTGGATGCTTAACAACTTTCCCCTGTAAATAATGAACTCGTCTATGAAAAATTGGCGCTGCACAATGGGCAACTGGTCGAAGTAGAAATTGCCAAGGCCATAGTGAATAAACCTATCGCCTAGAAAACTGAAGGTCATAGGCTGGTGCGCCTGCGTACCGATGACGACATCTGCACCGGCAGCAGCCAACCGCAGAAAATCGTCACGGTGCTGGGGAAGCGGCCAGGCCTGGTCGTATTCGTCGTACTGCACGTCCATAAACTTAATGTTGCCATCTTGTGCGGAGAGGATCGGATCGAACCACGTCGGATTGCAGCGGGCAGCGCCCGGCGTCGTGTCGGTAGCCCAGGCATACAGCGGCCCGGCGGAGTTACAGCCAACAAACAACAGATTGTTCCCCTTATTGCCGAGAATCAACGGCTGTTGGGCTGAGGATTGGTCGGCTCCGCCGCCAAACGTCGCCATGTTGTTATCATGGTACATCTTGAGGGTTCGTAGATCGGCGTCATAGCCGTAGTCGTTGTTATGGTTGCCGGTCAGCTCGACAAGGTTCACGTGGCTGTCCTTGAGTACGTCAAGATAGCTGTCCTTCGCACAAAAGTCGCCCAGCAACCGTACACTATTGCTGTGGGGACAGTCGGCGAAAAAGGACACTTCGTTGCTCACATGCACATAGTCAAAATCCTGCAATACCGGGCCAATCTCCTGCGCTGCCCAGGCTGGCCCATGCGCATCAATCGCTTCGGCAGTGTGGCGAGTCATGGCGGTCGTGCCGGTCATGGCGACGATTGTCAGATCAGACGGAGCGTAGTCTGGATCGCCATCCGAAAAGGCAAGGGGATAGCCATCCACGCCTTTGAACACATCCCAGCCTGAAAGTTGTAACACTTTCAGGCGCGGGGATAGCGCGTCGAATGGTACGATCACCCAACTGTCAGGATGATCCCATGCCCATTGTACAATTTGATCGGCAGCAATGATTTGGATCGCATTCATAGGGCCGAGTTTTAGCCGCAAGAAATCGTAGGTTGTCCTGTCCATTGCCAGCTCCGCGCCGGAGTCATCTGCTCCAAACCACCGCGCCAGGACATCCGCCCAACTTACGCTATCTTGCACCGTAAAGAAGGTCGCAGCTACGACGTAGACGCGCTGACCAGCAGCTTTTTGAAGACTGGCTCGGCTGGCCCGTGGGGACAGGAACGTGGATGCTATAGCCACGACGAGGCTGATTTTGACGGAATTTACGATGCCCACACCCGATTGGAAACTGCTTCCTTCATACGGATAAGTGACCCGAAGTGTAACGAGGGAAGCTTTGCTTGCCAATGACATCACCTTCCGTTTTCCCTACGGCCAAAATTGGGCGCTTACGTGGTATATTTGGCGCAACTGAACCTGGCGTCACGTCGCATTCACGAATTGCTCACTGGAGGCATAGTTGGATATTTTCCCTGTCGTTGCATCAGTAATTCTCGGCATTGTTCTGGGTATTACTGAATTTCTCCCCATCTCGTCCCTTGGACACTCGCTGGTGCTGTCCGCGCTGCTGCACTTCCCGCCCGACGCAGCAACCCGCAACATATTCTCGATCTTTATCCAGGGAGGGGCTGTATTGGCCGTCCTGGTTTACTATGGCCGCGACCTGATCAAAGAGGCCCGCCAGTTGCCCAGCGATCCCAAGACGCGGCGATTCTGGCTCAACATCCTGATCGCATTTCTACCGATAGGCATCCTGGGTCTCTTGTTCAACAACATCATCACCAAATACCTGTTTACGCCGATTGTCGTCGGTCTGGCACTGATCGCGGGCGGTGTCGTTTTCTTGTTCGTAGAGCAGCGCACTTATCAGCCTACAACGCATAAACTGGAAGACATCACGCCCCGCCAGGCCTTGATGGTCGGTCTGGCCCAGATTACGGCGCTGATCCCAGGCATCTCACGTTCGGGCGCAACCATTATCGGCGGCCTGCTGACCGGCCTGGAACGCACCGTAGCGACAACGTTCACATTTTACCTGTTCATCCCGACGCTTGGCGCGGCTGCCGGATACGAGTTGTTTAAGGCATTCAAAGACCATGCCGTGGATGCCGCATACTTACCCTATTTCCTTCTAGCGGCAGCAGTAGGCTTTGTAATCTCGCTGCTGGCAATCGGCTGGTTGCTGCGCTTTATCTCAACCCATAACTTCAAAGGGTTTGGCGTCTATCGTATTCTCATCGGAATTGTCATCATCCTGCTGGCGATCTTCACGAAGACACTGGTCTAGGGATTCGTCTTGCTTGTCGATTCGAAACGCCGATCAAGTGGTAAGTGAGGTAAGCCTTTCATGCTGGGGAAATTGTCGCAGTTTGCCATTGCCGTAGCGCTGCTCGGCGCAGTGATCATGCTGATAGGGCTGTTCCCTGGCCTGACGGGGCTGGAGATCACCCCTGGTTTTGGCATTTTGAAAACGCTGACGGTGTTCTTTGGATTCTCTTTGTTCCTGGCGGGCGGCTATTTGTTCGTGCAAGGCACATTCTATCCCAACGTGAAGCACACCCTGGCGCAGCAGATTGGCACGCGCCTGATCTTGACTGGACTGGTCATCTCTGCTGCATCGGGCCTGGCCGATGTGTTTGGCTATGGTTCCCATCCGGCGGGTTCTGGCTTGCATCCCGTATTCGGCCCGTACAAATTCGCGGGATTTGTCGGCGGATTCTTCGTGGCGAGTATGGGCATCGTCATCTTTGCCTTGATGGGGCCAAAACAGCCGCCCAAAGACGGTGGCGACGGCGAAAGTGACGCCTGAAGCCATACTCCGGGAATTAGCCTTCGCGCGGAGCGTGGCGGCGACGCAGTTCCGCCGCCACATCCTCAGGTCTAACGCCCATCTGTGCCATTAAGACCAGACTGTGATATACCAGGTCGGACAGTTCGCTGATCAGCCGTTCATTGCCCTGGTGTTCAGCCGCGATCACGACTTCGACAGCTTCTTCGCCAACTTTTTTGGCGATCTCGTCCAGGCCAGCCTCAAAGAGACGATTGGTGTAAGAATCCGGTTTTGGATTGGCTTTGCGATCCAGAATGGTCTGGAACAACATATCGAGCGTGTCAGTCATCAGTTGGATTTTTCCAGTTCTTTGAGAGTCCGGTAAAAGCATGAAGTTGCCCCTGTGTGACAGGCCGGCCCGGCAGGCTCCACGCGCAGCAGGAGGGTATCCTCGTCGCAATCCACGCGGATTTCGACGATACGCATTGTATTGCCTGACGTAGCGCCCTTGTGCCATAGTTCATTACGACTGCGGCTCCAGAAATGCGCCTCGCCAGTTTGCTCCGACATGCGCAGCGCCTGGGAATTCATCCAGGCGACCATCAGGACGGCATTGGTATTGGAATCCTGAACGACAGCCGGAATCAGGCCGCGCTCATCCCAGCGGATCAGCGTGCTGAGACTATCGGCCAGGTTATTGGATGGCATCGGGCGTTTCCTCTACCTGTGGCAGACGTACGGGAACGCCCCGTCCGTCCAGGTAGCGCTTGAGATCGCCGATAGTCAGTTCGTGGTAGTGGAACAGGCTGGCGGCAAGCGCGGCATCGGCTTTGCCCGCTGTAAGCGCCTCATAGAAGTGTTCCATCCGGCCCGCCCCGCCGGACGCGATCACGGGGATTGACACAGCTTCGGCGACGGCGCGCGTCAAATCAACTTCATAGCCGGTTTTTGTCCCGTCGCGATCCATGCAGGTCAACAGAATCTCGCCAGCGCCCAGGCTTTCCACTTTTTGCGCCCACTCGATGGCATCCAGGCCCGTTGGCACCCGCCCCCCGTCAATGTGAACTTCCCAGTGACCGTCCTTCCAGCGCGGGTCAATGGCGACGACGATACACTGGCTGCCAAAGCTTTCCGCACCTCTGGTAATCAGTTCGGGGCTGCGCACGGCGCGGCTGTTCAGTGAGACTTTATCGGCTCCGGCCAGTAGCGTTGCCCGGATGTCCTCAACGGTGCGCAAGCCGCCGCCCACGCAGAACGGGATGAAGATCGCATCGGCCACAGCGCGCACCACGTCGAGCATGGTGTCTCGGCCCTCATAGGACGCCGTTATGTCCAGTAGAGTCAATTCGTCCGCGCCTTCACGGTCATAGATCGCGGCCTGTTCAACGGGATCGCCTGCGTCGCGCAAGTGGACAAAATTGATGCCCTTGACCACGCGCCCATCTTTAATATCCAGGCAGGGAATAATCCTTTTCGCCAACATCGTTATTTCTCAACTGCTTTCTCGGCTAGGCGCAGCGCCTCGGCCAGATCAATGAACCCCTCGTAGAGCGCCGTGCCAAGTACGCCGCCTGCCACACTTCCGCTGTCGCGGAGCGCCACAATATCTTCAACCGTTGAAACTCCGCCAGATGCGATCACCTCGAGACCGGTGCTGCGCGCGAGATCAACGGTGGCCTTCACGTTCACGCCGGTCAGTTGCCCGTCCCGGCTCACATCGGTATACAACGCATGACGAACACCCGACTGCTTCATTTGGAGTCCAAGTGCAGTCGGCGTCATTTCCGCAACAGTCTGCCAGCCGTGTGTCGTGACTTTTCCACCGCGCGAATCCAGGGCTACCGCAATGGCGTCGGCTCCCCATCGGGTAAGGAGCGCCGCCACGATTTCCGGTTGTTCAACGGCCAGTGTGCCGATGACCACGCGCCGCACGCCCAGGTCAAAGGCCTGACGCACATCGTCGGCCGACCGCAGCCCGCCGCCAAACTGAATTGGCGTACCACGCCGCGCCAGTTGCTTTACGACGGCCAGATTGGCCCGTGCATCGGCGGCAGATGCCAATGCGCCATCCAGGTTGACGACGTGCAACCACGCCGCACCCGCTGCAGTCCAGCGATCAGCAATGGCTCCTGGATCGTCGCCGTAGATGGTCTGACGTGCAGGATCGCCCTGTTTGAGGCGAACAACTTTGCCGCCTCGCAGATCAAGTGCCGGGTAAATGATCAAAGCCCTACATCTCCGCGAAGTTCTTCAAGATGCGCTGACCTGTGTGCTGGCTCTTTTCAGGGTGGAACTGTGCCCCGAAGACGTTGCCCTGTCCCACGACTGCGGGAAACTTGATGCCGTAATCCGTCCCGGCGAGGATCATCTCCGGCGAAGCTGTCCGCGCATAATAGCTGTGGACAAAGTAAGCATAGCCCCCCACAGGTACCCCGTGCAGCAGCGGTGACGACCCATCATGTTCAAGCTGATTCCAGCCAATGTGCGGCACCTTCGGCCCCTGCACAGGGAAGCGCACCACATCGCCCGCAAGCAAGCCCAGACCTTCGTAGACGCCCATCTCTTCGCTGCGATCAAAAAGCATGTGCATTCCCAGGCAAATGCCCAGGATCGGCACGCCTTGCCGCGCCAGCGCTCGCAGGGGTTCGACAAATCCACGCTGCCGAAGCTGATCCATCCCGGCGGCAAACGCGCCCACACCCGGCAGGATGATTCGATCTGCGCCGTCCAGATCAGCGGGCGTATGGGCAATGCGATGCTGCGCCCCGATATGTTTGAGCGTATTGGAGACGCTTCTGAGGTTGGCAACACCTGAGTCCACGACCGCGATCATAGTATTCGTCCTCTCCCTGTCGGATATTCCTTGTGATTACTGCTTACTGTTCGCCAAGTGTGACCTTGACGTCAATAGATTGTCCATCGCGGCTAACGGTCAACGTGACCGTGTCGCCGGGTTGATGCGATTCTTCCAGGGCCACCAGCAGGTCGTTCTTGGTCGCAATGGTTTTGCCGTCTAGTGCCGTAATAATGTCGCCACCTGAGTAAATGTACTGGAAACGCTGCCGTGTGATCTGCGCCCCTTTCAGACCCGCCTGCGCCGCTGGCCCGCCTGGATCTATCTGCGCAATGAGCAGCCCATGTTGCGGCCCGCTATCGGGTGGATTCACGTCCGTTCCCAGTTCCAGCAGCGTCGTGATGCCGAGCGAGGGATGGGCAAAGTGACCCTTGCTGATGAGCGCCGGAACCACGCGCTTGATGATGTTGACGGGAACAGCGAAGCCGATTCCAACCGAACCGCCGCTTGGCGAGTTGATGGCGGTGTTAATGCCGACAACACGCCCGCGCGTATCCAGCAGTGGCCCACCAGAATTTCCCGGATTAATCGCCGCGTCAGTCTGGATGGCCTGACCGATCACCGATCCGGCGTCGGTCTGGACACGGCGACCAAGCGCGCTCACCAGGCCGCTGGTCAGGGTACGATCCAGGCCAAAAGGATTACCAATGGCAATGACCGTCTGGCCGACCCTCAGTTGCGAAGAATCACCTAGCTCAAGTGGAGCCAATGCCGTGCCCGAAATAGCAATGTGCAAAACGGCCAGGTCATAGTACGTATCGGTTCCGACAACCTGAGCCGAGAGCGAAACGCCGCTTGGCAAGACCACATCTACCGAGTCAGCCCCCGCGACCACGTGGTTGTTGGTCACAACATGGCCCTGCTGATCGTAAACAAAGCCTGAACCGGTGCCTTCGCTGGGTTGGACGCCAAAAATATCTATGGTTTCGCTGCGGCTGGTAACATGTACCACCGAAGGGCTAATGCGCTGGTACAGATTTGTCAGCACCTGATCGCGCGCGTCGAGGAATGCATAGTCAGCATCCGGCACAAGCGTAGGCGTCGGCACAGCCGTCGGAGGCGTCTGCGCCAGCACGGGATTCTGGCGTGGGGCAACGAGCAGCACGAAGATCATTGCCGCACCAAGTAACAATCCAGCAAGGAACGCAACTGCCAGCAGCAGGCGAATTGGGAGGATCGGCTTCATGGCCCCGCTGTTACCTCAGCATTCTCCTGACGGTTAACCTAAGATGAGACACTATTTTCCGTCATTACCTTACTACTTTACTATAGCAAGGTTTCAGAGCCGACGTAAGGCCGATGACAGTTTCTTGTCGCAGTTGCCAAATCGTGCCGAACACTATCAAATTGAGTGAAAGATGGATTCGATAGGAGCAACGTTGTGAAGCATCGAGTTGTTTTTTCTTTGCTACTCGCACTTTACGTGAGTCTGAATGCCGGGCTTTTTCCTGTCCAGGCCCAACCCTTGCAGAATGCGGCCTGCCCGAAGGCTGCGCCTGCAAGGCTGGCCGTGGGCAGCAAAGGGCAGGTAATTGCCCCAAGCAGCAAGGCGCTGACCTACCCAACGGCATTTCTCAAGCCAGATACCACTCATACCAGTTCGGTACTGCGCTATCTGCCAGTCGGAACGGTGGTGGATGTGACAGGAGGCGCTCAGTGCGGTGACGACGGGAATCGCTGGTGGAAGGTCAAGCTGGGCGACCTGACCGGCTACATCGAAGAAGCAATCGGGAAAGATTACGTCCTTGCGCCTGCCCAAAATGGAGAAACGGGAGCATCTCCTTTGCCGACGACCACAATGGTGGCCCTCGTTTGTATCGCGCCTCGAACGACGCCGACCAAAACCACAATACAGTCTGCGGCGGCGTCTCCGACGCAAACACTAGCTTTTACAGCCACGCCTAGCGTGGCTGCAACTGTCGCTGCTACGGTTTCCTCAAAGATCACGCCAACGGTGACTCCTACGCTCACCCTGACTCCTACGCCCGAAGTCAGCCCCACAGCCACGCTCGATCCGAGCAAGAGCGTATCGAGAGTGGCCTACGCGACCAGCGATGGCGCGGTCTACGTCTCCGATAATGGGGGCGCGGGCCGAACGTTGAATCGTTTCGATCCGCCGCCGTTGAGTGTGGATTTGTCGCCGGACGGCACCGCTGTCCTGGTTGCCAACTATAATGGCCTGTACTGGATTGACGCGACCAACGGCAATACCGTGCTTGTGGACGACCCGCTCAAGTTTGGCCTGGCTGAAGAGGCATGGATCGACAGGGTTTCATGGCTCCCCGATGGCCTTCGCGCCGCCGTCGAAACCACCAAGATTGATACGGGCACCCTGGTGTTTTCACTGTGGGAAGCGCCACTGGACGGTAGCGCATTTCCCTATGAAGTAGACACCGGGGCACAGTATTCCAGCCAGTTTGTCAGTGGAATCCAGCGCTCGCCGTCAGGGCAAAAATCCGTACTGCTCAGCACAAATAACATCGGACGATGGCCCACT
>DATGFK010000179.1:0-13845 GCA_035309185.1 Aggregatilineales bacterium | reverse complement strand
AGTTCAAAGGTCGTGGCTACGCCGACATCGCCCTGACGGTGGACGTAAACGCCCAGGATGGGAAGGGTGATGGCCGTCCACAGCAGCATCGAGACGTAGGCGGCCCGCCATTTGCTGGACGGGTTCGGGATGCGGCCATAGATCAGCACGTAGGGCAGCGCGACGAACTGCGCCATCAAGATGGTCGTGATCAGCGCCGAGGTGTCCAGGCCAAGCGATGCGCCGAAGGTTGTCGCCAGCAGAATGATCGCGCTGATGCCCTCGCTATACAGCCAGAAGGCGATCAGCATATTGAACAGTTCGCGGTAGCGCTGAATATCGCGGATCGTGTGGCGGAGCCGGGTGATCGAGTCAGCCAGCATCTTCCCGGTCGAATGCGTGAGGGGCGTGGCTGGCGGTTCTGGCACATTCAGGGCCAGGGGCAGTGTAAAGACCGCCCACCAGATTCCCGTCGTGAAAAAGGCGATCTGCACCGCTGTATCGCTGGCGAGGCCGAGCTTGTCCTTGAACAGGAACAACGCGGTATTGGCTGCCAGCAGAAGCCCGCCGCCGACATAGCCGAGAGCATAGCCCAGGCTGGACGCCCGGTTCAGATCGTCCGAGCGCGACACGTGTGGCAGCAAGCTGCTGTTCATGCCCAGCGCGACGTTGAGCGCAATCTGCGTCCCGGCATACAGGATCAGCCCCAACACCCACATGCCGCTGGTCAACACCACCATCAGCGAGGCGAAGAGGCTGCCCAGGCCTGTGATCGCGATGAGGACGCGCTTGCGACGCCCGGTGATGTCCGCATAGGTGCCGATGATGGGCGCGACGATCGCCGACAGAAACAACGTTAGCGAGAGCACCAAAGAGAACACGTTGGCTGCGGTTTCTTTGTCGAAGGCTGTCGCGGCGATGGCGATGAAGTAGGGCGGGAAGAAGGTCACAATGGTTGTCGTGAGGAAGCCGTGATCGCCCCAGTCGTACATAGCCCAGGCGAAGATTCGGCGGCGATAGACGCGCTCTATGCGCTCTTCCTCCGCAGCCGGGATGGTCGGAGTCATCGAAATATCCATCATGCACCTCGTCGAGTGGGCTGAGAAAGATGTCTCGACTTTCAGTATAGGCGATGGTCATTCCGACGCAAAATGTAGGCGTTTCAAGATAACGTGGACTGCTTGAAGACGCCTGACGAATCAGGGGGTATCCTCGTTTTTACGCCGTCGCCACGTCGCGCTCCCGCCAGAAAGCGACACAGCGATCCGCAACCTCTTCGACGCTCAGGACGGTGGTATCCAGCGTGGGCAGGTCGGGAAGCTGGTGTATCTGGCGCTCCCGGCGAATCTGGTATAGCGCCGCCGATCTCACCTTCGGATCGTGGAAGCGAGTACCCTGGCTGCTGTGCAGCCGCCGCAATATCTCATTCAGCGCGCAGGTCAGCACCAGGATCGGGCCGCTGTTGCTCAGGCGCGCACGATTGTTCTCGTCCAGCAGAGTCGGGCCGTTGACGGACACTACCGCGCCTCGTCGCAGCGACAGTTCGCGGGAAAGTTCATCTTCGAGCGCCCGGACACGGGCTTCTCCATACAACTGGCGGATGTCGTCGGATGATTTACCCTCGCGCAGTTGGAGTTCCGTGTCCATGTCGAAGAAGGTCGCCGCGACCTGTTTAGCGATCAAGCGCCCGATGGTCACGCGGCCTACGCCAATCTGTCCCGTGAGGATTAGATTGTGATAGGGAGCAGGTTGGGGCAAAGTCATGCAGGGATTGCGCCTGTTCCACCCTGATCGAGTGCAGGCGGGACGCTCGTTGGCGGTATCGCCGGTATTGTACTGACCGGGATGCCGACGGTGGCCGGCGCCGCCGCACTGCGCCATTCGGGATACCAGTCGTCCAGCATGGGCAATAGTTCGTGCAGGCTGTTGATCGCGCCATCGGGCACGATTAGCCCGCTGATCAAGGGACGCATATTGAACCCAACTCGCAAGATGGCGCGCATTCCCGCCGCCTGCGCCCCGGCGATGTCATCATAGGGGTTGTCGCCAACAAAAATCGTTTCGGCGGCAGTCACACCCAGGCAGCGCAGCGCCGCCTCGAAGATCGCAGGATGCGGCTTCAGAAAGCCGACATCTGCCGCCGAGAAGCGACAATCGCTCAAATGCGGCAGGAGTCCTAAGGCTGCAAGTTCGCGGTCACGCATCCACATCGGCTGGTAGGCATTGGTGATCACGCCGAGTTTGATGCCACTGGCGGCGAACATGGGCAGTAGCTCAGCCACGTCAGGAAATGTCTGCACACCGGCCAGCGGCTGCCAGTCGTAAGCCTTCAGACATTCTTCGATATTGATCGTTTCCGCCGCGACGCCCGCGTGGATCAATGCGCGTTTCAAGACGCTGCCAAGGCTCGGCGAGCGCAATCCGCGCGATCCCTCCAGCCATGCCTCGCGGGTCATGGCACGCATCGCCACGACAAAATCGTCCACACTCAACAGCGGCTCGCTATGGCGTGCGACTAAGTCATAGACCTGGCTGAGGTGCTGGTGTTCGTATGCATTCCAATCCTGGCTACGCTTGCTCCAGTCCAGGAGCGTATCGTCCATGTCAAACAGAATAGCTTTAAGCATGATAGCAACCACACTATAACAACTCTTGATGAGAATTGCGCGTCACTGTAGCACGACGTACCCTCCGGCGCAAGAAACAAGAGTCCTAATCAGTCTCTAAAAACCTTCAGCGCGCATTTGTAGCCTATGCTATACTGACTCTACCTTACGATTCGAAGCGGAAACACCATGGATACTCGTCTTGTCAGCCGCACGGAGCGCCTCGCGGAAATCGAACGAATTCTATTCCGCAGCGCCCATGGAATGCGTGTCATGGAAATCGCGGAAGCCTGCGGTGTTGACCGCCGCACCATCTACCGCGACCTGGACACGCTCAGCACTATGGGTGTACCGATCTGGCAGGATGAGGGTCGTTTCGGGATTATCCGCGACCAATATCTTGCTACCGTCCGCTTAACCTTTAATGAAGCAATGGCACTTTTCATCGCCGCGCGGCTGCTGTCCCGCCACGCCGACCATCAGAATCCGCACGTCGTTTCGGCCTTGACCAAGCTGGGCATGGCCTTTCCGGAACCGCTGGCTTCGCACGTCGCCTTTACCGCTGAGGCGGTCCGACAGCATCCCTCCGACGACGACTTTATCGAGACTCTGGAGGCGGTCACGCGGGCCTGGGCTGACCAGCGTAAGGTCAAAATCTGGTACAACGCGCACGGCAGTGACGAAACCAAAGCGCGCGATTTCGCGCCGTATTTCGTCGAGCCGACTCCACAGGGCGGACTGTACGTCATCGGCCACGACGCCTTGAGCGGCCAGATCCGCACGCTCAAGTTCGAGCGGATGCAAAAGGTACAGGTGTTGGATGAGCCGTTTAGCATTCCGCCAGACTTCGACGCCAACCAGTATTTTGCCACGGCCTGGGGCATTATGGGCGGCGGCGAGGAGTTAAAAGTTACCTTATTCTTCGTGCCGGAAGCGGTTGGGCTGCTCAAAGAGCATCGCTGGCACACCTCACAACAGATCCAGGATGTGCCCGGGGGCGGCTGCCGCCTGACCCTATGGGTCAAGGACTGGCGCGAGATGATGCCCTGGATACGATCCTGGGGCGGCCAGGTCATCGTCGAGGAACCTGAAGAACTTCGCCGTGAAATTTCCGCCGACGCCCGCAAGGTGTCCGAGCGTTACGCCCCCGCCGAGCCGATGGCGATGCCGGAAAATGCCAGCACGGGCGACTGAAGCCTGTCATCTTTTCTTGACAGATCAAAATACGTGTATATACTCCTAATTATGCCTGACGAACTAATTACCCATGAGCGCGAACGGATCGCCGCGATAGCGCAGCAATGCCTGGCTAAGAATTTGCGCTGGTCAAGTCGCATCGTCAGCAATTTCTACGACGAGAAAATGCGGCTCAGCGGCTTGCACGCCAACCAGGTCACAATGCTGGCCGTGCCCTATCTAGCAGGCCCCATCAGCATCAACAAAATGGCGGCGCATCTCGGCCTGGACCGCACGACCCTTGTTCGCAATCTTAAACTGGTTGAGCAGCGAGGACTGGTCACAATTAAGCCAGGGCAAGATTTGCGAACGCGGATCGTCACACTCACAGCCGCAGGGCGAGATACCCTGATCACGGCGTTGCCGCTGTGGGAAGAGGCGCAAAGACAGGCATTGGAACTACTGGGATCGCAGCACGCGGAACTGGTCAGGGCACTCGACAAGGTAAACAACTTGGAAGACCTATCCTGAGTTTTGTTTTCGGCAGTTATGTGTATATACACATAACTTTATAATGAGACGAATGAGGAGCCTACCGTGTCTATTGATTACCCGATCAACACCCTGATTCTGATTACCATCGGCGCACTTGGAATAGGTGTCGCTGTCTGGTTCCTATTATCGGAGGCGCTTAATCGGCTCCCGCTGAGCGCACCTGTTAAGCGGAACTGGCGTTGGGGCGCTGCCGTCGTGCTGGTGGGCTGGGCGGTTGTGCGCCTGCTGATGGAGATCAACCCGCCTGGCGGTCAACCGATTGGAACCCTGGTGACGGTTGCTTTTGTAGCGTTTGGCCTGATCGTGGGCACCTTACCGCTCGTATTTTCATCGAATTACCGGCAGATCGTGCGTGCCACGCCCTCCACCTGGCTGATCGGCTTGCAAATGATCAGGGTCATCGGCGGGTTTTTCCTTGTCCTGCTCGACATGAAGCTGCTGCCAGCCAACTTTGCCCTGCCTGCGGGCTACGGAGATGTCACGGTGGGCGTGCTATCCGTGGTGGTAGTCTACCTGCTGGCGACGAATAAGCCCTATGCACGCAGCGCCGCCGTCTTATGGAATCTGTTGGGACTCCTGGACCTGATAATCGCTTTAGCCACAGGGACAACCTTCATTCCAGCGTTCACTGCCCAGCTTGCGGCGACAGGAGTGTCGCTTTCCTATCTGAATTACGTGCTGGTTATCCCGGCTTATGGCGTTCCGCTGGCCGCCGTGGCTCACATCTATTCGTTGTACCAGTTGTCGTCCAGGCACGGCGCTGAGACGAAGCAAGCTGCGGACGCGCCTGTTCAAAGTTCTGCGTTCGCCAAGTAACTTTTGAGGACAGCCTATCAAGCAATGGCAGCGAGAGGCCCCGTGTGGCCTCTCGTTACTTCTGGCCGATGACCGCTGAGAGCCGCTTGGGAGCGGTTTTGCGGTAGCTCTCTTCGACCAGGTCTGCGATGATTCCCCAGTCCAGTTCTACGTCGAGCCATACGCCGATCCAGCCCCGGTTGCCGACGTAGGGCGGGACAAAATAGCGTTCCGGCTCTGAACCCAACAGCATTTCCCGGAGGCCAGGCGTGGACTTGCACCACAGCGAGGGACGGTCATTCATCCCGTGCTGCATGGCGAATATTTTATCTCGCACCTTGAAGACGGGCTTGCCGACGCTGCCCTCGTTCTGTTCGGTGGCTGAAGGCAGTGCCATGCAGATCGTACGCAGATGGTCAATTACGTCGTCGGTCATCGCTATTGCTGGCTCCTCTATTTTGTCAGTATTTTCTCACAGATCGGTTGACTTTCACAACTTTCAATACTATAATAACTTTCAGAAAGTGATAAAAGGTACAAATAACTAGGGGGAGTCTGAGGAAGATGTCCAGGCAAGGCATTTATGTCGAAACGTTCATTCGCGGCTCGCTGGACGACCTGTGGCAAAAAACACAGACTCCCCAATTGCACCAGCGCTGGGACTTGCGATTCTCCGAGATAGAGTATCTGCCTCGCCCTGATCCCGCGCAGCCGCAGCAGTTCCGATATACAACAAGAATCGCGTTTGGCCTGCGCATCTCTGGCGCAGGCGAGAGCCTGGGGACGCGCGACGACCCGGCTACAGGCGCCACTTCCGCGCTGAAATTCTGGTCGGACGATCCGAAATCGCTGATTCGCAAAGGTTCTGGCTACTGGAAATACATCGCGCAGGAAGGTGGGGTTCGTTTCCTGACCTGGTACGACTACGAAACGCGCTTTGGCGCTCTAGGGCGACTGTTCGACTGGATCATCTTTCGCCCGCTGATCTCCTGGGCTACAGCCTGGAGTTTTGACCGCCTGCGCCTGTGGATCGAACAGCAGATCGATCCCGGCGTTTCACTGCGCAGCAGCGTCATCTATGCGCTCGCCCGTATCGTGGTTGGATTCATATGGCTGTATCATGGGCTACTTCCCAAACTCCTGTTCCTGAGCAAAGATGAGATGGCGCTTTTGATGAACACGGGACTTAGGCCCGATGCGGCACTGATGATTGTACGAATTGTCGGCATCGCGGAGATCGTGCTAGGCCTGGCAACGCTGCTGGGCTGGCGCTGGCGTTGGCCGCTGCTGGTCAGTCTCGGACTGCTTGGTGTAGCGACGGTAGGCGTGATCGTGACCTCACCCGCTTACGCTGTGGCAGCCTTTAATCCCGTAACGCTCAACCTGGCGACAATGGCCCTAGCGGTGATCGCCCTGATCTCAGACCGTGACCTGCCTTCAGCGCGACACTGCCAGCGGCAGCCAAAGGAGGCGAACAAGGCGTGAAATCCATTTACGAGATTGCGCTCGGTTCGGATTTTTGCCGACTGCACCCGCACATCCAACGGCGATTCGGCCTGACCAGCCAGGGCGGGATCGCTTCCATCGGCATGGGCATCATGGCTGAAGTCTGGCACGGGCCGATCTATACGTTGCCGTTTCTGTACGTCGGTTCGTGGCGCCGGATTATGTTTCCGGAGCGTGGACACAACGTGCCGTTCATGATTGAGAACTATGCCTTTGTAGACAGCCTGGGCCGCGAAAGCGTGACCTGGATTCGCACCTTCGACCTGAGTAAGCGCCGCCGCTTCGACGCTTATATGATCTATAGTCCCAAACGCGGCAAGATTGTGGACTATATGGGCAGTCACGAGCATCTGGCGGTAGACCTGGACATCAGTGTGGACGAACGGGGCGGCCTCAAGATCCAATCGGATGCGCAGCGCTTCTACGAGGGACGGCTCGCCTTTCCCTTTCCGTTGCTCTTCTCCGGGATTGCCGATGTATGCGAATGGTACGACGAGGCCAGCGCCAAGTTCTGCATTGATGTGAATGTCCACAACCGCACCTGGGGGCCGTTGTTCGGCTACCACGGCACCTTCGACGTGGAATGGTGGAGCGTCGCGCCGAACAGCTTACCTGCTGACCTTCGGCCCATGCGGGTCGAGGGCCGAGAGTGAACCCGGTTCCGATTCTGCTTATTTTGCGTTGTTGAGGAAACGGTTCAATTCCGTACAGTCGGCAAGCGAAAGAATGGGCAGCGCCTTGTTGATATGCTGGATCAGGCGTTTAGAGGCGTGCCATATTCACCTGATTTCATCCCTGCTAAGACTAAGACACCTGAGTAACCGTCGCCAACTTGGATGCCCTCGTCCCACGAAATGCGCGACGAGAAGTAGATGGGTCTGTGGGTAAAGGTAAGGTTTTCATGCTGTTGCATTCCCGGCGCGGCTGGGGTAATGTTACGCAACGTGAGCAAAATCTGCCCTGAACCTACTCCTACAATCGGTGATAGCTTGCCTGGCGTTAACGCCCCGGACTGAATCATCAAGATTGCGTGCGGCGGTTGTAGCCCCGCGTCTAAGTCTGGTTGTAGAACTCCTTCCGCACGGGAACCTCGCAAAATCAGCGAATGGATCAGTGAATGTGGTCATGCCAACCTTAAAACGGCAAACCGCCGCCTTTGTCTTTTTTCTGTTGCTGGCCTGTTTCATAGCTTACATGCCCCTTTTCCACGCCGGAACGGAATTCCCCGGCGATAAGACGACGGATTACTTTCTCTTCAACTGGAACTTCTGGTGGATTCGCCACGCCTTGACCACGCCAGGCGTCAACCTGTACGAAACTAATTACGTCCTGTTCCCGGCGACTTCGAACCTTGCCTTGCAGACACTTGTTCCGTTCTGGTTTCCGCTGTGGGATCTGACTGAACCGCTGGTTGGAACGCTGGCCGCCGTTGACGTGATCATGGTGGTGGCATTGACGCTCGCGGGGTATACCCTGTGGCTGTTCTTGCAGCGCGAAGGTGTCTCCGCCGGATTAGCGCTGATAGGGGCAGCCGCTTTTGAGTTAACCCCGTCGCTGTTTCGCGCGCTGTGGTGGAGTCATCTGAATTACATCAGCTTCTTCTGGGTAGCTACACACCTCTTGCTATGGAGTCAGGTGGTGCGCTCGGCGGGGTCGTGGCGGCGGGGGTTGTTCTGGAGCGGGATTCTGGGCCTAGCCTTTTACGGCACCGTGATGACGGACTTGCAGTTAGCGCTGTTCACAGTACCGTTGTTGGTCCCTTTCGGACTGCTCACGTTCTACCAGTCGCAGCAGCGCGGACGGTTGGTGATGTTCGGGATTCTAACGGTTGGCCTGGCGGTTGCGTTACTCTGGTTCGTCGGGCCGCTACCCTACCTGCTGAAGTTTGACATGAGCACGCTCGCGCCGCCAAGCGCCGATCAGGTTCATGCCATCCCCTTCCCCGATGGCTATTTCCTGCGCGATACGGACTACTATGACAACAGGATCACGCTCGGCTCTTTCGTCGTCCCTGTTACGTTGATCACGCTCGCTGCCAGCCTGACGATTCTTCGCCGTGTCAAAGATCGGCGGCGATGGTTCTGGCTAGCCATCAGCGTGGTGCCGCTGGTGCTGTCCGCTGGTGCGTCGATCACCATCGCCGGGATTAATATCCCGCTGCCGTACCCGGTGCTGCATACCTGGGTACGGGGTGAGTTCCGCGTGCCGGATCACTTCGGAACAGTCTTTATCATCCCCGCGATGATCTTCTGCGGGCGGACGTGGACACCAGTGCTGGGTGGTCGGATTAAATTCGCCGTGGTACCGCTCTTGTTGTTGGCGATGCTCATAGAGGCGCGCATTTTCATCCCGATGGCGGTCCAGGAGCCGATTCATCCTTATCCGATCTACGACCAGATCGGGCAGGAACGGGGCAAGCCTTATGATGACGAAGTGATTCTCGAAGTACCCGTGGCGGCGGGTTCCGGTGAAACCTGGATCGGGCAGTTCGACCAGTTAGCAACTCAGTTCTATGGCATGACACACGGCAAACGCATGGTCAACGGGGAGATCGCGCGGGCACCCGTGAGCAGTTATTGGTACTTGCGTACCGACGATTCCATGCTGAGTTGGCTCGGTCAGCGCCGGTTGCTGGAACCAGACAAAGTACGCCAGGAGTTGAAGGATCGGATCTTCCGGTGGCCCATCGGTTATGTGATCGTCCACCAAGACATGATCGGCATGAATTCTTCCACCATCCAGGAGATCGTCGGCTATTTCAACTCGCTGCCGGATCTGCTGTGCCCGTACACCGTGGAAGGACCCGTGGTGGTCTACCGCACCGTGTGGCACCCTGACGGCTGTCCGCCGCGCACGCCACCGGAGATCAGCCCCAACACTTATCAGATCGACATCGGGACATCGGGGGATGAACGCTTCATCGGGTGGGGTTGGCATTACCCAGAACTCGTCAGCGGCGTGACCTGGCGCTGGACTGGTGCTTACCCGCAGACATTGCTCTACGTTGATCTGCCCCCCGGCGCCTATGATGTGACACTCTCGGCACAAGCTTACCAACAGGCGCGCCAACTTCGCCTGCTCGCGAACGGCGTCGATAGCGGCACGGTCGCAACCGTCCAGACGGACCAACTGGCCCCGTTCACGTTCCACGTTCCGTCCTCGTCAATTGGCGATGGAAAGCATATCACTTTTACACTGATCTACGATGGGTGGGCAATACCCAAGGACAGCGATAAAAACTCT
The DNA here is from genome assembly GCA_035309185.1 of Aggregatilineales bacterium. GTDB lineage: Bacteria > Chloroflexota > Anaerolineae > Aggregatilineales > UBA2796 > DATGFK01. The sequence continues at coordinate 3,985 of DATGFK010000179.1, read as the reverse complement.
ACTGACACGCGCAAGCTCGCCGTCGCGGTGGACTGGATTCGCTTCACCCGGACGGATTCCCAACCCGCCAACTAAACCCGTGCTGACGGATCGACTTGGTCGGTGCTATCCCACGAGATGAGCAACGAGGGTAAGTCACGGCGCAGGCGGGAGCGGGGCCAATCACGCCACACGAGGGGTAGTTCAGCCGTGGTGGTTTCGATCTGAACGGTTGCGACCACGCCAATTTATTGCGGACAAAAGGGTATGCGACCCTTTTGAGTGCGATTAATCTATAGGAGTAGAGAATGGCAAACATACCCACCGATCACCCGATTATCCAACAGTTATTCGCCAGGATGAAATTTCCGGCGCCCGTCGCGGAGCTTATTGGCTTTGACCTGGTATCCATTGAGCCGGGCATGGCCCGTTTCGAGCTTCAAGCGGATGAACGGCACGCTAACCCGATGGGCACGCTGCATGGCGGCATCCTGTGCGACGTAGCCGACGCAGCAATGGGCGTGGCTTACCTCAGCCAGTTGCAACCGGGCGAAACCTTCACCACCCTTGAGTTGAAGATTAACTTTTTGAAACCCGTCTGGAAATCGAAGCTCACTGCTGTCGGGCGCGTTGTCAAAAGCGGGCGGACGGTGGGACTGGTCGAATGCGACATTTTTGACGAAAAGCAATCGCTGGTGGCTCGCGCCAGTTGCACGCAGATGACATTGCGCGACGAAAAGGCGTCAGGTCGGTAATGCTGCGATTGCCGGGTATGCGACATGGAGCACAGCGCCTAGCGGCTGCGAGAACCTGGCACACTCATCACGAAATGTTCCACGCCGAGTTCGCCATAGGAAACATGCTCTGGCGAGGTTTGAATCCCCCATTTCATGGGCAAATATCCTTTATGGGTAGCGGCGCAGCCCGGGTTGCCCGGCTGGCCTGAGCGGTCATGTAAAATATAGTCTCAAAACTGCTCTTCCGTTACACTTTGGGAAAAGATATTTACGGTTGGTTTGTCAATTTAGAAGTCACCTGTAGAAATAGAGGAGATGTCATGAACCCGTCACTCCCTCCCCCCAACGGCGATTTTTATCAGATTGCCTCAATATTGAGCGAAGAAGACCGGGAAACTCTTGGCCGGGTGCGAACCTTCATGACTGAAAAGGTTGCTCCCATCATCAACCGGTACTGGACAAGGGCCGAATTTCCCCATCAGATCGTGCCCGATATGGCAAATCTGAACATCGCCGGATTACCCTATAAGGGTTACGGTCTCCCCGGCAAAACAACCTTGCTGGATGGATTTCTCGCCATGGAACTGGCCCGCGTGGATTCGTCTATTGCGACCTTTTTCGGCGTGCATAGCGGCCTGTCTATGGGGTCAATTTACCTGTGCGGCTCGGAGGAGCAAAAACAGAAGTGGCTGCCGCCGATGGGCCGTATGGAAAAGATCGGGGCATTCGGTCTGACCGAGCCGGAGGTCGGCTCCGGCGCATCGGGTGGCCTGACCACAACGGCCAAACGTGAAGGCGACACCTGGGTGCTTAACGGCCAGAAAAAATGGATCGGTAACGCCACCTTTGCCGACGTGACCGTCATCTGGGCGCGCGACCTGGCCGATAACCAGGTCAAAGCGTTTCTCGTCGAAAAAGGGACGGAGGGCTTCAAAACCGAAAAAATGGAGGACAAGATCGCGCTGCGCGTCGTGCAGAATGCCCGGATCACGCTGGAAAACTGCTGCGTCTCGGAAGCCAATCGGCTGCAAAATGGCCGCTCCTTCCGCGACACGGCAGCCGTACTACGTATGACGCGCGCTGGCGTGGCCTGGATCGCCGTCGGTTGTGCGATGGGCGCCTATGAACATGCCCTGGCCTACGCGCAGAAGCGCAAACAGTTCGGGAAATCCATTGGCGAGTTTCAACTGGTTCAAGACCTGCTCGTTCGGATGCTCAGCAACGTGACTGCTTCGCAATGTATGGTCGTGCGCCTGTCCCAGCTCCAGGATGCCGGGCTGATGAAGGACGAGCACGCTTCGATGGCGAAAGCGTTCTGCACCGTCAAGTGCCGCGAGACGGTGGGATATGCCCGCGAACTGTTTGGGGGCAACGGCATATTGCTGGAAAATCAGGTCGGGCGCTTTGTAGCCGATGCCGAAGCGATCTACTCTTACGAAGGCACCCGCGAAATGAATTCATTGATCGTGGGGCGGGCCATCACCGGCTTTAGCGCGTTTGTTTAAGAAGCGATTACCCAAAGCTTCCCTCCATACGGAGGGATCTAGACCTGCCGGTTATTCCAATGCCAGGTCGGGCCATGTCCCGGATAGATCGTGTTGCCGCCCAGCGCGCGAATCTGCTTCCAACTTTCCCGGATTGCATTATTCGACTCGTCACCTGCCAGGGACGGATGCGTGAGATCGCCCACGAAAACCGAGCCATCGTCCAGAATCAAGCTCACGCTGTCATCTGAATGGCCGGGCGTCGCGATAATCTCGCCCTGGATTCCGAGCCGGGCCAAAAATGCGCGGCTGTCAGCCTCCTGGATCACTATGTTATCGGTCAGATCGATTTCGACGTAGTGATTTTGCGGCTTCATCACGTTTGCCAGCAGCGGAATCGCAGAGAGCTGGGTCTCTACGACAATCAGTTTGACGCCTGTATTCTTCAATTCCTGCGCCAGCCCCGCGTGGTCGGGGTGATAGTGAGTGATCAAAAAGTGCTTCAAATCCGGCGGGCGAACGCCCATCCGTTTGCACTCGTGCTGCAATTTTGGCAGCGTTCCCGGCCAGCCTACATCAACGAGCAGCCTGGGGCTGCTATCCGCCAGGATGTAATAGTTGGTTGAGTCATAGCCGACATTGACGATGTTCATATCGCGAACCCGATCGCGCCGCCTGCACGGCTCACGTGGAGTCGGAAATTGAGCCGGAGATTATCCCGGCTCAACGCTAGAGGCAAGCAAAAGATATATCCAGCGCTGCTGCTGTTGTTTGGGCGAGGCCAGGGGCAAGGTCAATCAGGGCAGTTCCCACACTGCGTCACCCTTCAGGATGCGGCTGATAATTTCTGGAAAGCGATCATTGTCCAGCGGCTTGCCAATAAAACCATCAAAGCCCATTTTGCGCGTCACGTCAATTTCCGACAGGTGGACGCTGTAGGCGATGATCGGAACCGAGCCGCCGAGGCGCTCACGCAGCATAGGCAGCATTTCAAAGCCGGTCAGTTTGGGCATTTCCAGGTCGCAGAAGATCACGTCCAGGCGGGGCAGCGTTTCTATCTTGTCGAAGGCCTGGGTGGGGTCCTTGACCAGCGTATAGGTAATACCCTGCGCAGCGAGCATCCTGGCAAGGATTTCCAGGTTGGTGGAATTGTCGTCAATGAGCAGTGCGTGTGGCGTTTCAGGAACCGACATTTTCCGTTACTTTCCCTTCTTTAGAGTACGTACCAGACTTCTTTTCCGGCGAGAATGGCTTCAATTACTGTGGCGAAGTTTTCAAAGTCGAGCGGCTTTCCGATGGCCCCATCAAAACCGGCCTTTTTGAGCTGTGCCACTTCCTCGTTCATGACGCTGGCCGTAACGGCAAGGATGGTCTTACTCCTCAGGTCGGGGTGGGAGCGGAGCATTGCCAGCATTTCAAAGCCATTGTGCGGCCCGACGTGTACGTCGAGGAGAAAAACGTCAGGCGTGGGATTCAGCGCTTCCACGCGAGCAAGGAAATCGGCGCTGTCCTCGAAGATCGTATGCTGCGTGTAGCCCTTGCTCGACAGGAGCATATCCATGATCTCCCGGCCCATCGCGTCGTCGTCAATATATAGGAAGGTGGGCGTCGTGGTGATTGCCGTAGCCATTGTTACGCTCCTGCTGTCGCCGGGATCAGGCTGCGCAGTGCTTCGGAGTGGATGGGCAGCGTGACGTAGAACGTAGAACCGACTCCAACGGTGCTTTCCAGCCATAACTGGCCGCCGTGCGCTTCAGCCAGCCGCCGCGCGATGGCAAGGCCGAG
>DATGFK010000178.1:0-2372 GCA_035309185.1 Aggregatilineales bacterium | reverse complement strand
TGATGGCTGCAACAAATAGGAGCGGAACGCGATTGATCACTCGCGCGAAAATCGGCACCTTATGGACGACGCAGTGGCGCCGAATTTTACCCCTGCCTTTTTTCCTGCTCGTAACAAGCGGACTCATCGCGCCACCAGCGGCCAAAGTTACGCCGTACCTGATCACGATCTGCGACGAGCGTTCATTTGTCCAGGCCTTAGCCCAGGCAGGGAAAGACGATACGATCCAGTTTGGATGCAGCGGAACGATCACGATCCGGCACACGATGACCGTCACGCAGGATATCACGCTCAACGGGAGTGGTCAACAGGTCATCCTGAGCGGTGATAACAGCCTGCAAATCTTGATCGTCAATAGTGGCGCGTCGCTCTCGTTAAGCGATCTCACGTTGAGCGGCGGGCAAACCAATGGCCTGGGCGGGGCGATTTTCAATCGTGGCGCGCTTTCTACTTTGCGGGTGACGTTTTCCGGTAACAAACATGGGATTGTCAACTTCGGCACCCTGACAGCAACCGACAATACCTTTGCCGACAATCTCGGCGATGGAATCTACAACAGCGGGACGCTGCACGTTTCCGGCAGCCTGTTCGCCCGCAATGCCCACGGCATAGACAACGCCAGCGGCGAGGTAACCGTCAGCAACAGCACGTTCTCCGCCAACCATGCCCCTCCCAGCCAGATTGGCGGCGGGATTGCCAACGGCGGCACGATAACCATTGTGAACAGCACCTTTTCCGATAACCGGGCATCGGGCGGCGGTGGCGCGCTTGCCAACCGCTATCAGAGCAAAGCCTCGCTTCAAAATACTATCATCGCCAATGGTGGCCTTGACCCGAACTGCTTCGGTACCACCTTTGACTTCGGGCACAACCTTCAGTATCCAGGCACTACCTGCGGGCCGACGATCCCTGTGGCTGATCCCAAGCTAATGCCACTGGCGGACAACGGCGGGCCGACCCAAACGATGGCGCTGGCTGACGACAGTCCCGCCATTGGCGCCGGCGACGCCACCGCGTGCCGTTCTGACGCGGTTGGCGGCTTTGATCAGCGTCATGCCCCGCGCTTCAGTGACAGCGATCTCACCTGTGATATTGGCGCATTCGAGTCTGGCGCAGTTGCGCCGACAGGAACGCCAACAGCCAATTCATGATGTTTGTCGTGTAGCCTATCTGGCTTTGGAGACGTTCATTCGTTCCCTATACAGCGCCAGGTCATGGCGCGTCACTTGAGTCAGGTTGTCTGGCATATTATCCAAAGCGAACCAGCCAATTTCGCTGCACTTTTCGGGTTCCATTATCGTGGGCGCGCCTTCGACAATCCGGCAGATGTACGACGGCGAAACCCAATGCTGCTTTTCTTCCGGCAGGATGTGATCGGTTACGGTGAGCAGTTCGCTGACCGCGATAGTTATGCCATATTCCTCACGGATTTCACGGTTCAGGGCGTCGTGGAGCGTCTCGCCAAATTCAACCGCGCCGCCGGGAAATTCCCATAGGCCACGCTCATTTTGAGCCTTCATTCCGCGTCGAGCCAGGAACAGCCTGCCAGCATCGTCAACGATGATAGCCCCTACGCCAACCCCGATGTAATCTACGCCGCGTCGCATGGTGATCGCCTTATTCGTGTGTGGTAAGCTCATCCGATAGAGGGCAACAGTAGTGTAAGATGCTGTACAAGGCATGTCAACCGCGCCCTGCAAAACTGATCCCTGACAGTAGGCCGCCTCTGGCGTATAATGCCCGAATTGATATTTACTCCATAACCCAGGAGCAGTCTCTTGAGCGATTCGCGTCCTGTGCGCGTGCGCTTTGCACCCAGTCCCACCGGCGATCTCCACATCGGCGGGATGCGCACAGCCCAATTTAACTGGATGTTCGCGCATCGTTTCGGCGGAAAATTCATCCTGCGTATCGAAGATACTGACCAGAAACGCACAAAGGAAGAAGCCCTGGCGGGTATCCTGGACGCGCTGCGCTGGGCCGGGCTGAATTGGGATGAGGGGCCGGATATTGGTGGCCCCTACGGGCCTTACGTGCAGAGCGAACGCACAGAGATGTACCGTCAATGGGCTAACTGGCTGCTGGACAACGATATGGCCTACCGCACCTACGAGACTCCCCAGGAACTGGACTTGATCTCGGAGGCGAACAAGGGCCAGGGCTATGACCGGCGCGGGCGCAGCCTGACACGTGACGACTGGAAACGTCTCGACGAGGAAGGAAAACCTTACGCCATCCGCTTCAAAGTACCCGCCCTTGAGATGGAAACCACCATCGTGGATATGGTACGCGGGCCGATCACGTTTCAGAATAGCTTGCTTCAAGACCTGGTGCTGCTCAAATCCGACGGCTTCCCGACTTACCATCTCGCG
>DATGFK010000177.1:0-3011 GCA_035309185.1 Aggregatilineales bacterium | reverse complement strand
TGTGGAAGTCCAACAGTCTTCACACAAGGAGGCATACATAAAGTTGGTATTGGTACCAAGGGCGGAGCCTATTTTATCCTCGATGCCAATACGCTTGCGGTGCTGGCCCGCCGCCAATTACTTCCATATGACTCCGTCACTGGCGCACCGCTACCCGGTTTTGACGAGTACCCTGGGGAAAATATGTGGGGCGTTTTTGGCACGGCGGCCATTCATTCCGGCCTGGGACGACTCTATATCGGACTTGGGGGTTATGCTGGCATTGGAAATTACCAAACCACGCCTTTTATCCGCGCGGTAGATTGGCACACCTTAGCCGATGCGTGGATGACAGCGGTGCAGCCCGTTGGAGCGAACCAGGTGTCCCGGTACACTGTCCCGCAGCCACCGCTCTATACAACGCCACTGGAAGCCGGTCTTAGTTCGCCAGCCGTGGTTAACGATGTCGTCTTTGTCTCTACGACCAAGCCAGCCTTGTATGCGTTGGATGCAGCCACCGGACTTTGTCTCTGGCCCGCACCCGGCATTACCTCTGGACAATACGTCTTGGGGCCTGCAATCTATGGTAATTATGTGATCATTGGGAGTGGGGGGAACGTACATATATACTCGCTTTGACGGCGCGATGATGCAAAGATCGGAGCAAAACAAAGAACACACAATGACTGATGATAATGGAATTCGTATTGAATGTGTTGCCGAGGGCTTTTCATTCCCGACGAGCCTGACCTTTGACCAGGCAGGGGTTGCTTACGTCGCAGAGGCTGGTCTGCCTTTCGGTGGCGCACCACCGGGTGGACGTATCTGGAAATTAGCGTCCGATGGCAGTCGCACACTATTAGCAACGGGGCTGCGGCCTCCAGTCAATGGGCTGAAGTACCATGGCGGCGGACTCTACGTCTCAGAAGGAGGGCATCCTGCGCGGATCAGTCGCCTCGATCTAGATGGGAATCAAACAGTTATTCTGGACAATTTGCCAGGGCCGGGTAATTACCACACCAATATGGTAGTCTTTGGACCCGACGGCAAACTTTACTTCAGCCAGGGAGCCATGACGAATACTGGCATCGTTGGGTTGGATTCTTATGACCTGGGTTGGTTACGCCGCCTGCCCCATGCTCACGACATACCTGGCTATAATATTGCCCTCGCTGGCGTCAACGTTGAAACGGCAAACCCGCTTAGTAGTGCCTCGGAAGCGCAAACACGAACTGGGGCCTTTGTCCCTTTCGGCGAACCCACGCAGCCGCAGCAGAGAATCAGCGGACAAATTCCTTGCACAGCGGCTGTCATGCGCTGTGATGCGGATGGAAGCAATCTCGAACTGGTCGCCTGGGGCCTTCGCAATGCATTTGGCCTGGGTATTCTGCCAGACGGCAGGCTGTTGGCTGTCGATCAGGGCGCCGATGATCGCGGGAGTCGGCCTGTAGGGAACGTACCCGACCTTCTCTTTGAGGTACGAGCCGGGGCCTGGTATGGTTGGCCGGATTTCATTGGCGGCGAGCCTATCAGCGAGGCAAAATATCGGCCAGAACGCGGCCCTGAGCCAACTTTTGTGCTCGCCAATCACAATGAATTGCCAGTCCCCGAACGACCACTTTTGCGTTTTCCGGCCCACTGCGCTGCTGTCAAATTTGATACCATCACCAACCGTGACCACAGATGGAAAGGGCAACTCGTCGTGGCCTTATTCGGTGATGAGCGACCTATGACAGCCCCCGCTGGTACACGGGCCGGGCGTGCCGTGATACGTGTGGATCCAGGTGATTGGAGCATTCATCCACTCATTGCAAACCCGCTCTCTCGCCCAATAGATGTGTACTTCGACCCCAAAGCAGAAACGCTTTATGTTCTTGACTTTGGGCAATTCGAGATGAGTCCGGATCTGAGTGTAGTTGCTGGTCCTAAGACTGGAAAACTATGGCGTGTGCAACTTAATGAGACAGCATCTGGAAAGGGTTAGCTCCATATACTGTCACGACCAGACAATTCGTGCTGCTTTCATAACTATGCGCCCCCCTCTAAGGATTTTTGGGCGACAGTACCACGCGGATCTCTTCAGGGAGTCCGTGTTTTGGGCAGCGAAGATTTTTGAGAAGCACATTCCCCTCGTTGAGCCAAACTGAAGTATGGCCCAGATTCATCTAAAAGTGGGTCATCTCGTCTTGTTCGAGTCGACATTGACGGGATTCGTTCCAACAAACAGAGTCACGGTACGTCAATCGCCCCGTCCGCGATACCTCTGGCTAAAGCGTTCAGCAGCGACGCGAAGCGGTCGAATCCAGGATACTGCGCGCAGAGCTTGTCCATTTGAACCTTGCTGGAATTGTCCATAATCTGCTTGAAGGTTGTCATATAGTCGTACATGCCCTGCAATATCTGCTCGTCACCGCCTCCGCGTGCCTCAATGCCTTTGACCCACGTGTCTATCTTCTGGGCAAGCGCTTGCTGCTTGTCGGTGAGGGGAACTTTGCCGTACAGGGTCTCGAAGCCCAGCTCGAAATCGCTCTTGCGCATTACAGCGTCAATAGTTTCCTTCATGATCTCCTTCAGCAGCGCCATGATCTTCTCGTCCAAAGCTCTGAGGTCGGCGAGTTCGCCGAGGAGGCGCTCGACTTCCTGGCGCTGTGGCGGAGTCAGCTCTTCCGCTTTCCATAGCTCAAGCTGCGGCCCAAACACTGTGACGATCATGTCCAGACGCTCATCGTACAATCGAATGGCCCGGTTGACCGTCGCATCGTCCAGGACGTGAGGCTTCTCGCTCGCCTCCAGGTACAGCGCGTGCTGATCCTGGTCGTCTTTGTACATCTCATCGATCATGGAGCCGATGAGTGGCAGTTGGCTGATGGGCTGCCAGACAATTTCTTCCGTACCCTCTGGAGCATTGGCACGGCGCTCTGCTCGATGCGTCTTTTCTTCTTTTCGGCTGTTCTGGCGACGCTTGCGTTTCCACAGCTTGTGGCGGGCGCAAGCGTCGCCAGAACAGCCGAAAAGAAGAAAAGACGCATCGA
>DATGFK010000176.1:0-3188 GCA_035309185.1 Aggregatilineales bacterium | reverse complement strand
TCTAGCCGGACGGAGAGATTCGGTCAACGCGGCGCACACATCCGTGAGATGAATACGTTATTATGGCTGGGGAACGCACCCTTAATGGAATAGATATAGAAGTTACGTTACTACTTTGACAGTGTCACTTTCAAGCTATAGGCGAGAAAATTGCCCCTTTGCCAATCCTCAAAGAAACCCCAGAACCTCATCAAGAAAGTTTTGTAAGGTAGTAAACATACGCTTGTTCGGTATTGCGGACGTAATGCTTGACTCGGATGGCATCACGCACCGGGTCTCGGAGTTTTTTGGGGCGGTTTTCCATGTTTTGGTTCCGAGGAATCGCTTGAGAGAGCAGCGGAATGTATAATAAGTATCAGTAGACCTTGACTATACAGGGTGATTCTGCATGTAAGAACGAACCGGCTATGTATACGGATATTTGCCGTATATATTGTTGCACCTCTCGATGATGCAGTGAAAGGCGCCGCAAGATGGATAACCAACAACAAATTATGAACGTACAAGAGCAAATCGAAAAGTATATTACTAGCCAACCTGAATCAAAATGTAATGACATGCAAGCGTTGCACCGCATCATTCTGGAAGTAATGCCAGCATGTAAATTATGGTTCCTGGATGGTAAAAACAGTGAAAATAGAACCGTTTCTAACCCTAATATAGGATATGGACTGCGAACCATAAAATATGCTGATGGAAAAAACAGAGAGTTCTATCAAATTGGTTTGAGCGCCAACAAGACCGGAATCTCTGTCTATATCCTTGGTATTAAAGATAAGGAATACTTAGCCCAGACCTATGGGAAAAAACTTGGTAAGGCAAGTGTCACAGGGTATTGCATTAAGTTCAAAGCGCTGAAAAATATAGACATTGATGTACTCAAAGCGGCAATACGAGATGGAGTGGCACTCACAATTTGAAGGCTGGTTGAATTAAGATAATCTAAAAATGAACCGGTCAACCGACACCTAGCCAAAATTTTGCGTACCCACTCAGGCTAATACTAGGTACGATCAGACATGTTTTTTGGAAATGGAAGCATACACTTGATAGGGAGCATAAATAAGGGGCCGGGGGACAGAGGGCAATTCCCCCCCGCAACTATTCCCCATCCCCTGCGTACTCGCTGATGGATTTACCCATCAACTCCATCAAGGATGGTACGCATAACATCACTTGTCGAGATTAAGAACCTCAAGAAGCGCTATCCCCCGGCCCCCGGCGCAAAAGAAGGCCAGCTTGCCGTCAACGGCATCAATCTCACAATTGAGCGCGGCGAAATCTTCAGTCTGCTCGGCCCCAATGGCGCGGGCAAAACCTCCACCATAAGCATGATGAGCGGTCTGCTGACGCCAACCGAGGGCGACGTGCTGGTGGATGGGCATTCGATCATCCGCGAACCCATCACCGTCAAGAAGATGATCGGCGTGGTGCCGCAGGAGATCGCGCTGTACCCGCAGCTTAGCGCACGGGCCAACCTGGAATTTTTCGGCAAGATGTACGGCCTGCATGGCCCGGAACTTGCCAAACGCTGTGATGAGGTTTTGGCCTTCATTGGACTGAGTGACCGCCAGAAGGAGCGCCTGGATACCTATTCAGGCGGTATGAAGCGCCGGGTGAACATTGGCGTGGGCCTGCTGCACAAACCCACGCTCGTCTTCATGGATGAGCCGACGGTGGGGATCGATCCGCAGAGTCGGCGCAGTATCCTCGACGCCGTGAAAACGCTCAACAGCGAGGGCATGACCGTGCTGTATACCACCCACTACATGGAGGAAGCCCAGGAACTTTCCAACCGGGTTGGCATCATAGACCACGGCCAGTTGATCGCCGTGGGCAACCAGGGCGAACTGATGCAAAAGGTGGGCGAAAAAGACACCATCCTGATCAAGATAGGCGAAGAATCCAGCAAGGCCGTCGAAGCTGTGAAAAGCATCCCTGGCATTGATGGAGCAACGGCGGACGATGGCACGCTGCGCCTTTTGGCAGGGCGTGGACGCCAGGCCCTTCCGGCAGTGATCCGGGCGCTGGACGAAAAGGGATTCGTCCTGCAATCTGTGGAGGTCAAAGAGCCGAACCTGGAGGCTGTGTTCCTGCACCTGACGGGCCGCGCCCTGCGCGATTAAGGGAAAGGCACACACACCATGTCCAACAATCCATCGGGTCTCGACTTCGGGAAACTGCTCACGATTGCGCTAAAAGACGTGCAAGTGACCTTTCGGGATCGTGCGCAGGTCTTGATCATGATCGCCGCGCCGCTGGCGATCACCTTGATCATTGCAGCGGCCTTCAGCAAGTTTACCAGCACGCCCAGCAACGATCTGCCCGTCGAGCGTCCTGCAATTGCCGTCGTCAATCAGGACAAAGGCGTCAGCATCTTCGGCCAGGAACTGAACTTTGGCACTATCGTGACCTCTATTCTTGTGCCGGACAGCGCCTCAAGCGCCGGGAATGGCATTACGAAAGTGCTCGACGCCCGTGTACTCTCTCACGACGACGCTCTGGCGCAGGTTGACCAGGGCAAACTCGCCGCCGCCATCCTCATCCCACCAGACTTTTCCGCGTCCCTTGACCCAACCAAGCCAAAGCCAACACAGACGAAAATCACCTTTTACCAGGACGCCGGTTCGCCCATCCAGGCCAGTATCGCCGCTAGCATTGTGCGGGGCGTCGTGTCCAACGTCGTGGCTGGCGACATCGCAGATTACGTGGCCCAGAGCCAGGTTGCCGCTGGCAAGGCCAGCCCCCTGCTCCTGGCACAGTCTCAGGCCATCGCGCAGGATGTTGGAACGGCGCTGCAAAGCGCGCCGCCCATTACGCTCCAGACCACCACTGTTAGCAGTGGCAGTCAGACGGCGACCACAGGCCCCGGCCCTCTCCAATACTTCGCGCCCGCGATGGCAGTCTTCTTTTTGACCTTCAGCATGGCAGGCGGCGCCGCCAGCATTCTCGAAGAGCAAGACGGCTGGACTCTCCAACGGCTGCTCAGTTCACCGACCAGTCGCCTGACCATCCTGGCCGGAAAACTCTTCGGTACCTATCTGCGCGGCCTGGTGCAGTTGACGATCCTGATCCTGGCGACTGCGCTGATGGCCCCGCTCATGGGCAGCACGGACAGCGTTTGGGGAACCAACCTGCCCGGCATCATCCTGGTCACACTGGCGGCTACAGCCGCCGCCGTTGGACTG
>DATGFK010000175.1:0-2124 GCA_035309185.1 Aggregatilineales bacterium | reverse complement strand
CGCTGGTAACTGCTACCGCTTCATTTTTGCCTGACTTGACCGCCTATGTCGCAGAGCAACGCCGCCGCGCCGTTCGTGTCGTTCCAACCAATTCGACCCAGCCGTCGAGGGAGTCTAAACCATGAATCCGAGAGGGCTACTGGTTGCACTGATCGCATTGATCATCCTGGGCATTGCCGTCGTCGTCATCGGCAGATCGCTTGTCCAGCCCCCGCCAGCCAATCCGCCGACGGTTGCAGCGTGCAGCCAGATTCTGCCGTTGGTGGACAAGCAGATCGCGGCCCATCCAGGCTGCGCTGACACGGCGGACGGGCAAGCCTGTTACGTCAATTCCATGCTTCAGGCGACGTTCAGCAATGCCGATGCGGCGGCGGGCCATCCCTTCGCCGCGCCGGGCGATCTGGCCGCCGTCAACAACCTGGCCTCGATCCGCAGCGTGCCAGCCGGGGTAGACAACAGCCAATGGGGCGTCGCCAAAATGGTGATCTTCGCCGCCGTGCCGAACACGTTGGGCGGAGTCCCGGTCACGTTCATCCTGTACGGCGACTCGCAGCTTACCAACGCCGATTCCGAGGCCACCGACGCCATGGCCGCGTCCGGCCCGGACGCTTATCCGCTGCGGAGCATGAAAGCCTTCTATTTTGAGACGGGCCTCAGCCCACAGGCCAACTGCGCTGATCTCAATTCGCCGGATGCGCTGCCCGGCGGCGCACTGCTCATTGATCAGAGCGATGGCAGCAGCGCCAAAGTGAAATTCACGGCGAATGGCGTGGACTTCGTCCTCAGTTCTGGCGTGCTGCTGCGCGCCACGAAGAACGACTCTTTGAAGATTACCGTGCTGCACGGCAGTGCCCAGGTTACAGCGATGGGTGCGAGCCAGGTAGGGAGTCCCGGCCAGGAGATTGACGTGCCGCTGGGCGGCTCTAATGGGCTAAAGGCCAGCGGCCCGCCTTCTGCGCCGATCACAGCCAACGTGCGCCCGCTGATCATGCCTGTCGTGTGCAGCATCGCCCAGGCTGCGGGATTGAAATTCACGTGCTGGACGCTTCCACCTGTCCAGCCGTCCGGGCCAACGCCAGCGCCCGCGACAGTGGCGCCTGTGATTGTCCCGACGGTGGCCGCATCGGATACGCTGGAACCGACGGCAACCCTGACCTTGATACCCTCCGCGACGCCTCGACCCAGCGCAACAGTTTTCGTCCAGCCGACTGCGCAGGCGCTGGCGGACTTCCCGGTGTGGACGCAGGGATTGCGGGCGCTGGCGATCATGAATCACGGCGAGAGCGCACCGATCACCGGCACGGCCAACAAGCAGACCATGCTGCAAGTGACCTACACGGATCGTTACGGGACCGCTCATTCCGGCGTGTGGATTATCAATGATCCTTCGCAGGTCACAGTCAACGGCGATTTGAACGGCGTTCCCGTTTTGCCCGATTTTCTGCCGCCAACAGTGAAGATCTTGGCCTCACCGCAGCAGGGCTACGCGCCGCTGTCCGTCAAGTTCAACCTCAATATGGTGGGTGTCTTCCAGAATGAGCAGTACATCACCTGGGACTTTGGCGACGGCCAGACGGGCAATGGCTTTGGTTTCTCGCATAACTATGCGAGTGCGGGCAAATACGTGGTCAAAGTCAATGCGAACGGGCCGAGCGGTACGGCCACCGATCAGATCGAGATCATGGTCATGCCCCCGCCGCCGGTAGCCGCCTTCTCTATCGACTCGAAGGCTCCCGAAGACAAAAACGCCGAAGCGCAAACGGGGATGACGGCCTATGACTTCACCTACACCCGGCAAGGCCTGGCGCTCTACTTCACCAACCAGTCGAGCGGCGACACATCCGGCGGTTTCGCCTTCGACTTCGGCGATGGCTCGACCAGCAAGGCTTTCGACCCGTCGCACAACTACTTTAAGCCGGGCGTCTATAACATCTGCCTGTGGGCTTACGACCAGAACGGCACTGCATCGAAGCCTTACTGTGTATCGGTTGACCTGGTAGATCAGAATGTGCCCGGATAAGCCTATGCCAAAAACTGCTGAACACGAGCGACTCGATTCCGGCCCTGAATGGAAGCAGTGGGGGCCATACCTGAGCGAACGGGCATGGGGCACCATCCGTGAGG
>DATGFK010000174.1:0-4759 GCA_035309185.1 Aggregatilineales bacterium | reverse complement strand
CGATAATCATGAGATCCAACTGCTGCCCGGCTTCATGACTCCCGTCCGAGCCTGGCGAGTCGAGCCGCTCGTGCAGGTCAAAGTGATGGGCGATTCTACACGCGGCTGGAGCCAGGGCGTTACCATGCGCAACAGTGAAACGCTGTGCAGCCTCCGTTATGCCGGACAGGAGATACACACCGACGCAGAGAATCTCAAAATTGTCACGAGCCTGCGCTCAGAGCGCGGCTACGCCTGCGAACACCGCCTGTCCTACCGGATCGGGGATAACGCCTTCACCATTCAAACCGTATTCTGCAACGAGGGCCAGAAGCCGCTGACTCTGGAAATGCTGGCGAGTTTTTCCCTGTCCGACCTGAGTCCCTTCGCCGAGGGTGATGCGCCCAACCGGCTGTACTTGCACCGCTTTCGCAGCTTTTGGAGTGCCGAAGGCCGCCATATTTGTGAATCCATAGAAGATCTGAACCTGGAGCGCTCCTGGATCGGGCATGGCGTCCGGGCTGAACGCTTTGGGCAGGTTGGCTCAATGCCGGTTCGTGGCTATTTCACGTTTATTGCTGTGGAAGATCGCCCCGAAGGCGTTTTCTGGGGCGCCCAGTTGGCCTGGGCCGGTTCGTGGCAGATGGAAGCCTATCGCCGCGACGACCAATTAAGTATTTCGGGTGGATTAGCTGACTATGAGTTTGGTCACTGGACAAAGCAAATCCTTCCGGGCGAGTCCCTGTCCAGTCCATTAGCGTATATCACCACTGTTAAAGGAGATCTAGATGACCTGTGCCAGCGCCTGACGGCTATGCAGATCCCGGCTGCCGCCAATGCCCCGGCCAGTGAGCAATCGCTGCCGGTGCTATTTAATGAATGGTGTACCACGTGGGGCAACCCTGACCATGACCGGATTGTGAGCATCGCAAAATCTCTGAAAGGCTTGGGGGCAAAGTATTTCGTAATCGACGCAGGTTGGTATCAGTCGGACGGTACAACTTGGGAAATTTCTCAGGGCGAATGGATGCCGAGTCCGAATCTGTTTCCTCAAGGTATTGCAGCTACTGCCGCCGCAATTCGCGAGCAAGGGCTGATTCCGGGCATCTGGTTTGAATTCGAAGTCGTGGGCAGTCAATCACCGCTCTTTGAGAGCGTGAAAGGACATTTCCTCTATCGTGATGGATTTCCCATTACAGCGGGCCAGCGTCGCTTCTGGGATTTTCGCGATCCCTGGGTGCTTCACTACCTTAGAGAGAAAGTCATTCTCCAGTTACGAGAGGCGGGATTCGGCTACATCAAAGTGGACTATAACGAAACCATTGGCATAGGTATAGATGGCCCCGAATCGCCGGGTGAAGAACTGCGACAGCACATCTTGTCGGTGCAAAATTTCTTTCGCGAGATGCGCTGGAAATTGCCCGATCTAGTTATTGAAGTCTGTTCTTCCGGTGGGCACCGGCTGGAACCTTCGATGTTGGCCCTGGCAAGCATGGCTTCATTTTCTGACGCGCACGAGTCGCTCGAAATCCCGATCATCGCGGCGAACCTGCACCGCCTGATCCTGCCACGCCAGTCTCAGATCTGGGCGGTGCTACACGCCAGGGATTCGATGCAGCGGCTGGCCTATTCGCTGGCGGCGGGCTTCCTGGGCCGGTTGTGCCTTTCAGGCGAGATAGATCTGCTCAGCGAGGAGCAGAGGGCACTGGTGCGCCACGCTGTGGATTTCTACGAACGGGTGGCACCCATCATCAAGACCGGTAAAAGCCGTTTGTATCAGCACATTGGCGCGTCCTGGCAGCATCCGCAGGGCGCCCAGGCGGTACTGCGGATCTCAGACAGTGGCGATCTGGCCCTTGCAGTAGTCCATACCTTTGCCGCGCCGCTCCCCGATGAGATCGTGATGGCGCTTCCAGAAGGGAATTGGCAGATTTCAGGCAGTTTCCCGGCTATGGCTACCTCAGTCAACCTGAGGGCCAACCAACTACACTTTAAGCCATCGGGTGAATTTGAGGGATTGAGTTTGTTTCTCACCGCATCATCGTTTCAATCGGGCATTTGATTAGACGCGGAGTAATTACGTGCATTCGACACCATACAGCCTTCAAAGCGAGGCTTTGACCTTCCAGACTCCAGGGGGTTTTCTTGGACTTACCGCATATTCCGACAGCGTTATGCGCGTACGCTATGCGCCGACTCAGGAATTCAGCACGAAGGAAAGTTTGATGATCCTGCCATCTGACGGTGAACCGGTCGGGATTGACGTTAAGGAAACAGCCGGGGCGCTTGTCTATTCCACGCCGACGTTGACTGTCCGCATCAACAAGCTGACCGGCGCGTTGACTTATCTGGATAGTTCAGGGCAGTTACTGACCAAAGAACCGGATCGGGGCGGAAAAACGCTGATCCCTGTAGATGTGTTCAAGTCCGTGTTTGACGAAACGTCTGAAGCTCAAATACGGAACGACGCGGATGGTGTGCGATCCTATGTCCCAACTGCCAAACAGGTCTTCGACCGCCGCGCCTTCCACACCAAACTCGAATTCGAATGGATTCCAGGCGAAGCTTTATTCGGTCTAGGCTCCCACGAAGAAGGTATGATGAACCTACGTGGACAGCATCAGTTTTTGTATCAACAGAACTTGAAGGTTGTAATTCCTGTACTACTCTCAACGCAGGGCTATGCCATCCTGCTGGATAGCTATTCGTACATGACCTTTCACGATGACGCATTCGGTTCGTATTTGTGGACGGATGTTGACGACGAACTGGATTACTACTTCATCTATGGGCCAGAGTTCGACCAGATCGTGGCGAGCATCCGCAAACTCACGGGCAAAGCGTCAATGCTGCCCCGTTGGGCTTTCGGCTATATGCAGTCGAAGGAACGCTACGCATCGCAGGATGAGCTGATCCAGATCGTAAAGGAATATCGCAAGCGCGGCTTGCCACTGGATTGCATCGTGCAGGACTGGAAATCGTGGCCGCAAGACCTGTGGGGGCAGAAGACATTCGACCCGCAACGCTATCCTGATCCAGATGGCATGATAGAGGAACTCCATCGCATGAACGCCCGCCTGATGATCTCCATGTGGCCGATCATGAATCCCGGCGGGGACAACTGGCGCGAGATGCGCGAGAAGGGCTATCTGCTTGGCAACCAGGCGACTTACAATGCCTTCGATAAGAAGGCACGCGATCTGTACTGGAAACAGGCCAACGAAGGGCTGTTCACTCACGGGATTGACGGCTGGTGGTGTGACTGCACCGAACCTTTCCAGGCTGACTGGAACGGCGTTTTCAAGCCGGAACCGGAGGAACGCCTGCGGATCAACACGGAAGAAGCCAAACGCTACCTTGATCCAGAGTATATGAATGCCTACTCGCTGCTGCATTCGCAGGGCATCTACGAGGGGCAGCGCAGCGTGACGCAATCCAAACGGGTCGTAAACCTGACGCGCTCGGCGTATGCGGGGCAGCAACGCTACGGTACGATCACCTGGTCGGGCGACGTATCGGCAACCTGGGAAACCCTTCGACGACAGATCGCGGATGGGTTGAATTTCTGTGCGACGGGAATGCCATACTGGACGTTCGACATCGGCGGATTTTTCGTCAAGAACGACCCCAAGCTGTGGTTCTGGGATGGCGACTTTGATCTTGGCGTCGAGGATATGGGCTACCGCGAGCTGTACGTGCGTTGGTTCCAGTACGGTGCATTTCTGCCCGTGCTGCGCCCACATGGCACCGACACACCTCGCGAAATCTGGCGGTTTGGCAACCCCGGTGAACTCATGTACGAGGCGCTTGTGAAGGCGCTGCGACTTCGCTACCAGCTTCTACCGTACATCTACTCACTTGCAGGGCTGACCACGCACCAGGACTATACGATGGTGCGCTCGTTGCCCTTCGACTTCATGGCTGATCCCACCACTTACGATATAGCAGACCAGTATATGTTCGGCCCGGCCTTCCTGGTTAGCCCGGTGACCAAGCCCATGTACTTTGGGTCAGGATCAACACCCCTCAATAGTGTCTCCCGGACACGTTCCGTGTATTTGCCGTGGGGATCGGACTGGTACGATTTCTGGACTGGCGAGCACAACGCCGGCGGGCAGGCCATCTCCGCACAAGCATCCCTAGAAATCATGCCGCTGTTCGTACGCAGTGGCTCAATTGTACCGATTGGTCCCGCGATCACCTATGCCGACGAACAGCCCAATGCTCCGCTGGAACTGCGCGTCTATCCGGGAGAAAACGGTGAATTCATCCTCTACGACGATGAGGGCGATAACTACAACTATGAGCAGGGACATTTCGCGATGATCCGATTCTCTTGGGATCATGTGCGTCGTCGCCTGACGATCCATGATCGACAGGGAAGTTATCCGGGGATGCCGCCCTCGCGCGAATTTCGGATCGTTCAAGGGAATACTCCGTACAATCCGCTTGCGGCAGAGACCACATCGGCCCAAACTGTCGTCTATGAAGGCCGAGAAATCAGCGTTGCCTTGTGATAGACCGTTTTTGAGTTCTGTTTCCTTATGTGGATTTCGAGAGGATTGAGTTCCCTGATATGAAAGCAATTGTACTCGTGGAACCAAACAATTTTCGCCTTGAAGACATCGCCGAGCCGCCCTCCCCTTCAAAGGGTGAGGTACAGGTTCGGGTCCTCCAGGTCGGGATCTGCGGCACGGATCTTCATGCCTTTGAGGGCAAGCAGCCGTTTTTTACCTACCCGCGCATCCTGGGCCACGAACTCGCCGTCGAAGTCCTGGCC
>DATGFK010000173.1:0-2410 GCA_035309185.1 Aggregatilineales bacterium | reverse complement strand
CGATTGTCGGTAAGCCAGCAGTCCACCGATCACGACGAGCACGGCGATCCGTAACCAGAATAGCAGCCCGAAGCGAGTGCCGGTCAGCAGCGTGCCGATGTCCGTGCCGACGGTAGCCGCCTGGACAAATGCTCCGGCAATCGCCGCGCACAGCGCGAGTACCCATCCCCAGAACAGGGCAAAGAACAGTCCTGAATCGTGCGAGAATGAAACGCCGGGCGGCAGCGGGGACACCGCTGGTGTGCCCTTGCCCTGCCGGGCCTTTGTAACCGAATTCAGCGCGGGTTGGAAGACCAGCGGCGCAAAGGCGAATCCCCCGATCAGCATCGCCAGGCTCAGGTAAGATAGCCAACGCACACTCACCCCAACAAGGGTAGGGCCGCTGACGGACGTTGCGCCACCTGGCAGCGCCGCCCGGATTCCACCAGTCGGTACCATTTCCTTGCCGATCACGAAGGCAAAGCC
Source organism: Aggregatilineales bacterium (assembly GCA_035309185.1). Taxonomy (GTDB): domain Bacteria; phylum Chloroflexota; class Anaerolineae; order Aggregatilineales; family UBA2796; genus DATGFK01. The sequence goes on along the minus strand of DATGFK010000173.1, from coordinate 1,945 downwards.
GCCTGCCGTCACGTGTCCATCCACGGCAGAGACCGCCTTCCAGGACACGGTGAAGATTCCATGCGGCAGGGGAGGAAGGGAGGCAGTCAGCAGCTTGTTGTCGGAGGGATCGGCGTGGAGCGCGCCCACGCCTCCGATTTCCAGCGCATTTTTATCAAACAGTTGTATCCGCGAAAAGCTGACCTCTGGCGTTTCCGAGAACCACAATTTGACCCGTGTCGGCGCGGCATCCAGTACGGCGCTGGCCGGGGGTTCGGAGCGCACCAGGTTTGCGTGGGCACTGGCCGGGAGCGCGCTCCCGGCCAGCCCTACGATAATCAGCAACAGGCACAGCGCCTGCCCGATCCGCTTAGGACGCATTCGCGTTCGTCGTATTAGATGTTCTGTCGGCAGACCGCCGTGTCAACAGGGCCGCCCCGCCGACGAGAATTCCCACGACTCCCAGGACGATCCCCGCGATGGCAAGGCCTCGCAAGCTGTTGGCATCGTCCGCCGCAGCCTTGACCTCGCTTGCCAGCGTCAGCGAATCGGGGATGGTCTTGGGAAATTGATACGTATCCAGTGAAACCACGTCGTCAAAGGTGTTCGGCCCCGACTCGAATCGCTCGTTGACCGGGTTGCCTTCAATGTCGCCCACGAACGTGAAGATGTAACTACCCGCCTCTGTCGGCATCAGATCGGCGACGTAGTATCCGTCTTTACCCTCTACCGAATGCAGCGGGAATTCCTTGGGCAAGTTACCGCCAAAAGCAATACGAACTTTGAGAGTCTGGTCAACGCCTTTGACTGCCTCATCCGTTCCGGTTTTGGTAATTGATATGGATGCAGCGTTGAGCTGCCCGACGAGCGTCGGCTCCTGGTCCCAGCCCACTTCCACGTCATATTTTCCCGCTATGGTGCGCTTCTCATGCGCCTGCACGATTCCAGGCGCAGCGATGATCACAAGTAAAGTCAACGTAGCAGCAAAAGCAAGCGTTAAACGACGCATGAGTATCCCTCCACGGTGCGATAAACGAAAGATAAAAAGTACGAATTGATACGCGGTTGCTGACGGGTTCCGAGTATGAGATTAGCGAGGAGGCTGCTCAGGAGGGATCAATTCTGGCTGCGACCGTTGCAATAGTGGAGCGGGTAATAACGCCCACGTGTGGGGCGCAAATATCTGATCCATATCCGGCAAGGCCTGGAAGGCTACCACCAGCGTTAAAGAGTTTCCCGCTGACTGCGTTTGCCGGAACAGCCATAGGCCAGAGAAGGATATGCCTGCGCTGCCTGACGAGTAGGCCTGGTTCATGCTGTGCAGGGTCGAGGCTGAGAGGTCAAACAGGCTCATCATACCGCGCTGCTGGCATGAGAGCGGCACGGCCATCGCCATCGAAAGCGCCAGGAAGATCGCAACCTGGCTGCGGGCGAAGCCTGCTAACGCCTGCGAAAGACTTTCTTGCGGCTGTAAGTGTTGCGCCGAACCCCTCATGGGGCCGGATTATACCATCTCAAAAACTTTTGAGGTTACTTCGGATCTTCGTTGCCGATTGAAAACATCGCGCCCATATCTTTTTTAGAATACGTTTTGAAGGCCATCAGGGTTTCTGTGCGGATGATGTACGGGATTTTGCGGATGTGGCCGGTCATCACGTCTGCGATCTCTTCATTGGTGCCGGTACGCAGAACCGCGACCAGATCCCACTGTCCGGCGACCGAATAGACTTCTGCGACTCCATCCACTCCAAGGAGCTGCTGTGCCACTTCATCCACTTTCGCACGCTCAATCGTGATCAATACGATGGCAACGGTCATTGCTGGACTCTCCTGTACCGCAGTGCCATATAAACTCGCCCCGGCATCATTTGTGGTACGCTGCCGAGTCTACCATCGAATGGCGAAGTGATCACAATTCATTTTTGTCGCTATAGCACTATTTTCTTTATATGCATGGCGCAGGCCA
>DATGFK010000172.1:0-2177 GCA_035309185.1 Aggregatilineales bacterium | reverse complement strand
TATGGAGCCAATCAGGTCGTGACATGGCACGCGCTGACTGTTCCAGCCCAGGCCAGCGGTCACGCGACGTTGACAGTCACTGCCCCTTCCGGCAAAAGTACAACCCTGGCCGAATACGAAATTCAGAAAGGCGATCATGTCTTTAGCCAGCCGCCATTCCAGGAGCCGGTAGTGGCTGGAGATTTCGCGGGCGTAGGATCGCTGGTCGGGCTGGACGCGCCGCAAACTGTGACGGCAGGCAGTCCATTCGACATGCGACTGGTATGGAAAGCAGCTTCGGCGTCCGACCGGCCTTATACGGTTTTCATCCATCTACTCGACTCGAGCGGCCAGGTCATTGCCCAAAGCGACGCGCAACCAGGCGAAGGTTCAAGACCAACAACGGGCTGGTTAGCGGGTGAGTTTATCACCGATGTGCATCACCTGACGTTCAATCACAGTGACTATCGCTGCCCTGCAACGCTTGAGGTAGGCCTATACGATTCCCAGAACGCGCAGCGGGTGAATCTCGTCACTGGCGGGGATCACCTGGCGATACCGCAAGGCGTGACCGTACAGCAGCCATAAAAAACTTGTAAAAATTGCTGGATTAAAATAAGCAAAGCTAGGGTATGATATGAGTCAGGACACTCGATTCACCGGATTCTGAACATCCTTGCGAGCCAGGTTCCAAGTATGCCCACTTTACTGATACACATCGCGCAAAACATCGCGCTCCTGTTCGCGCTGACCTACGGATACAGTCTTTTGTGGCTGCGCCTCAAACGTCTCGATAGGCTCAATCATTACCTGCATCGTGTGACGATTGGCGTCCTGTTCGGGATTATTGCTGTGCTGGCAATGCTTGACCCCATCCCGCTGGCTCCAGGCTCATTCATGGACGGGCGCAATGTCATGATTACGCTGGTAGGGGTGATTGAAGGGCCGCTGGCGGCGCTGGTGGCAGCAATCATTGTCATTGTGGCACGCCTGGGCATTGGTGGGACAGGCACCTATATCGGCGTGTCGACGGCGCTGACCACGATTGCTATTAGCTGGGTAGGTCGCTACTACCTGAAAGGCCATATCACGAACGCCAAACCCGGCCTTTTCCTGGCCCTTGGAGTCGCCTTAATCGTCTCTGGCGCTCTGTGGTCGTTCTTGACCGCATCTGGGCCCGGGGTCGCGCCGCTTGGCCCTGCCGGTCTGCTGTCCGCGGTCTACTACCCCCTGGCAACGCTCTTGCTAGGTGAACTGTTGGTGCATGAAGTCCGCCGACAGCGTACCCAGTCGGCGCTGGTCGAATCCGAGTTGCGGTTTTCGAAAGTATTTGAGGCCAGCCCGGTTGCCATTTCAATTAGCCAGCTTAACAGCGGGAAGTTTGTACTGGTCAATGATGCTCTACTCAAAATGATAGGCTTTGGCCGCGACGAATTGATCGGCCATACAGCGGATGAGCTGCACACGCGCACTGAACCCAGTCGGGATGACCTGGTTAACGCCGTCATAAACGGGCAGGCAAGCCATGTCCAGGAACGTCTATTTCGCCCCAAAAGCGGCGAGTACCGTTACGTCGAATACAACGCAGAACGCATTGAATTGGATGGAGTGCCACACATTCTCGCGTTGATCAGCGACATTACGGAGCGCAAGAAGACTGAAGCGGCATTAGAGAGCCTCAATGCGCAGTTGGAACAGCGAATAAAGGAGCGTACCGCCCAGGTTGAGCAAGAGCAGATGTTTCTGCAAACGATCATGAATTCGATGGGCGAAGGCGTAATGTACAGCAGCCGCTTCGTCATTCTATACGTTAACCGCGCCATGGAAGTTTTAACGGGATACTCCGCCGCCGAGCTGATCGGAAAGCCTAACAGTATGTTGCAAAGCGATCATGCCACGCCGCAGGAAGCACACCTTTTTCACGAAGAGTTTGTTGAACCCGATGCCATCTGGCGAGGCGAGGCTCGCATTCGTCGCAAGGACGGCAGCGAATTCCAGGCAGCCTTAATCGTTCGGCGCCTCATAAACCAATATGATCGGGCCGAGGGCGCGGTGACGCTCCTACGCGACATCACGGTTGAGAAGGATGTTGAGGCCCAGAAAACTCGCTTCATTGCCAACGCCTCTCACGAACTCAGAACGCCCCTGACGAACCTGATTACCCGTCTTTATCTACTGCATAAACAACCGGAAAATTC
>DATGFK010000171.1:0-5816 GCA_035309185.1 Aggregatilineales bacterium | reverse complement strand
TGATCGTCGCAGAACAGCAAGACAATCGTCTGTACCGGCTCGACCCGACCACGCAAAAGCTCAGCCTGTTCTATGACGTGGGCAACCGCACGCCTCATCCCGGCATTGACGGGATCAGCCTCGATCCGGCGACGGGAGACCTGCTCGTGCCCGATGCGCCAAGCGGGCGCATATTGCGAATCACGTCAGATGGGCAAAAGGAGAGTGTACTGCTGACGGGATTCGTGCGGCCTACTTCGGTGGCCCTGGCAAAAGACGGTACACTGTACGTCTGTGACGAATACGGCAATGCGGTGTACGCCGTAACGCCCGACGGGAAGCGTACCGTGATCGCCCGGATGAGCCTGCCGGACGACGTAGTTCTGGACACCGATGGCAGCTTGCTGGTCAATTCGCTGGATGGCTTGGTCTGGCGAGTCGATCCCGTGGCCCGCTTGCAAAAGCGCCTGGTGGCGGGGCTTTCGCAGCCGCATGGCCTCGCCCTGGATAGCCAGGATAATCCCATTATTGCGGACGCGGGCTACGGCAAGATTTTCCGGCTTGTGCTTCACCAGGCACCGACGGCTACTCCCGATCAATAAGCCCATGACTATCGTTATGCACACGACACGAAGCAGAAAAAAGCCCATAGGGAAACTGACCAGCGCGCTGGCGTTGATTGCTGTGCTCGTGATTCCATGTGTGCCAGTCCTGGCGCAGACTTCCCCGACTCCTGCTCCCACGCCAACCGTGAGTGATGACGAGGTGAACCGGATCGCCAAAGGGCTATATTGCCCGGTCTGCCAGAATGTCCCGCTGGAAGTGTGCGAAACGGAGGCGTGTTCGCGCTGGCGGGAGCAAGTGCGCGAATTGATCGCGCAGGGCGAAAGTGAGCAGCAAATTCGGGACTACTTCGTCCTGCACTTCGGCGCGCAAACGGTTGGCGTACCGACAAACTCGACGGCGCAACTGCTCACCGTGATCCTGCCTTTTGCGTTAATTGCGCTTGTCCTGGCCGTGATCGCGTATAATCTCCTGGTGTGGCGCCGTCGTCAAGCGGCTGCACGTGCTCCTGGGGACGCAGCCAGTGCCCAATCAGCACGTGCCGCACCTGACGAATACCGGGCACGCCTTGAAGAAGACCTTCGCAAGCGAGAATAAGTGAGTAACATTTACCTTGTCTGACTTACCGACAATCAGTGAAAGTGATCCCTCGCCACGGCGAAATACGACAATCGTGCCGTTGATCGTCGCGGGCATCGCCCTGATCGTGATGTTCGTCTTCGCCATCAGATTGGTAACGAGCAGCCAGTCCCAGGTCAGCAGTGGCGCCGCGCCCGATTTCACGATCAAAACTTACGATGGCGGCACATTTACCCTGAGTAAGCAGCAGGGCAAAGTGGTCGTGATCAACTTTTGGGCCAGTTGGTGCGGCCCCTGCACCGCCGAAGCGCCTGAACTCAACGCAGTCTACGACGAATACCAGGATCGCGGCGTAGTTTTTATCGGCGTTGGCTATCTGGATAACGAAGGCGATGCCCTCGCTTTTATCCAGAAGTTTGGCATTCATTACACCACCGGCCCCGACAACGGCGGCGATGTGAGTCGGGCCTATCGAGTCAAAGGCGTGCCGGAGACGTACATTGTTGACCAGCATGGCAATCTGAAAGCGACCATTCCGCTGCCGACGAGCGCCAAAGAACTGCGTCCGATTCTCGACGGGCTGCTGAATGGTTAGGTATGTAGAAATGCAGATTTCATGAGCATCAGTGGTATTGCCCTGTTTATCTTGTTCCTGGTGGGTTGTGCTGTGTTTTCCCTGTGGCCGGTGCTGTTCGGACGGAAGGCCGCGACGAACTCGGACAATTTGCCTGGCCCCCTGGCCGAAGTGGCAACCTTGCAAGCCGAGCGGGAAGCAATCCTGACGGCGGTGCGTGACCTTGACTTCGACTATCAAACAGGCAAATTTTCCGAGGAGGATTACCTCGCCCAGCGCGAGTCACTCATGGGGCATGGTGTTGAGATTCTGAAGCAAATTGATGCCATCGAATCTGACGCCATCGAGTCAGCGGTCAGGACACGCCGGGAGCGTATTTCGCAGCACTAGAAGCGGAACATTTGCGGCGAGGATGTCAGCCCCGCCTCAGTAAAATTAATCAAGCGCTCGTTTAAGTAAATGGATAGAAATAGTAACCGCTGTCCGGTGGTGATTCGTTCTGCACCACGAGATCCGCGTTTCGTATGTGTCGCCGGGAATCCCGTTATAATTATCGGGCTATTTGCCGACAAAGGAACTCCACTGCGCAAAATGCGTACTCACATTTACCGTCTGGCTATTTTGATCTCCCTGCTGATCCTGACCGGCTGCGGCGGTCTGGCCGGGGAACCACGCATCGTCAGCACGTCTGCCGTTCCGACAGTCACTCCTGCACCTCCGCCTGACCTGGGCCATCCACCGGCGCGAGTCAATATCGAACGCGGCGCCGAGATCTTCGGGACATCCAATAGCTGCGCCACCTGTCACGGCATTGGCGGCAAAGGCGACGGGCCAGTCGCTTCGAGCTTCGCGTGTACCCTGCCAGACTTCACCGCTGTGGACTCGTCCCGCAGTAAGACCATCGGCGCGTGGTTCGCCATCGTAAGCGGCGGCAATGGCGACACAACGGCCTCCTGCCTGATGCCGCCCTGGAATGGTCGCCTGGACGAGCAGCAGCGCTGGGACGTAACCAGCTATATCTACAGCATCCATTACACAGCGCAGCAAATCACGCAGGGTGGGACGATCTGGCAGGATAAATGCGCGGCCTGTCATGGAGTGACGGGCAAAGGCGATGGCCCACAGGCAAAGACCCTGGCCCGCCCGCTACCGAACTTTTCCTACCCCTCCACGATGCTCACCTATAGCGATACTTATCTGTTCAAAACCATCAGCAATGGCCTGGGCAGCGCGATGCCCGCTTTCCAGAATTCCCTGACTGACGATCAGCGCTGGGCTGTAGCAGCCTACGCGCGGTCACTATCCTGGGATGGCGTCCAGGCAGCGCTCGGCGCCGCGCCTGGCGCAACGCAAGGAGCAACAGCCGCCACGCCGGAAGGAACCTCTGGCGCAACTCCAGCAGTCACACCTGCTGCACCAGAAAGCCCGACTATCGCCGTCAGTGGGAAAATCAGCAATGGCACGCCTGGCGCGGCGGCATTCCCCGCTGGGCAGACCATAACGCTGCACCTGATCGATCTCAGCAGCGGCAGTCCCAAGGATGTGCAAACGCTCGATGCCAAAACCACGCAGGGAGGGACATTTTCGTTTGGCGAAGTCAAACGGCAATTGGACTTGATTTACGTCGCAACCACAGCCTATGCTGGTCTTCTGCAAACCAGCACACCGATCCGCCTGGCTGCTGGCGCAGGCCCTACGATAGACCTGTCTTTCGACGTGTACGAGGCCACCGCCGATCCTTCGGTGCTCCAGGTCGAGGTGCAAACCGTCTTTCTTTCACCGTTCAGCCCGGATACCCTTTTGGTTCGCGAGGGGTTGAGTTTCTCGAATACCAGCAATAGCCTATTCCTGAACGGCCCGCATTCTGCGGGAATCGCTTTACCAGCGGGTGCGACGCAGATCAAACTTGATCCAACAATCGAATCGCAGTTTGATGTTCAAGACGGCCCCAATCCTGTGATCGTGGGGAAGAATCCTATCTATCCTGGTGTGCAAAACGCCCTGGTCGTTCAATTCTCGTATCTGCTGCCCTTCCAGTCCGGGCAAGAGATCGATCTGCCAACGGCCTATCGAATCCAGAGCCTATCGGTACACGTTCCACAATCCAGTGGTTACGCCATCAACGATCCAGGTTTTGCACCGGGCAGTGCTGTAACCCTTCAGGACGGCGTCTACGACACGTATGATCTCCAGGGCGGCGCACAAGCAGGCTCCGTCGTGCGGTTCAGCGTGAAGGGCGCAGATGTGCAAAATTCAGATCGCCGCAACGTGCTGGCTCTGGTCCTTGCCGCAGCGGGCCTCGTATTGTTAATTGTCGGCTTGGCTGTATGGCGGCTCAATCGCAGCGAAGCCCCGACCACGGGCAGCCCGGTGGATAGCTTGATCCAGGCAGTGGCTAACCTCGACCTTCGCCACGAACAGGGCCAGATCGCCCAATACGACTATGAAACCGAACGCGAAAGGCTCAAAGCGGAAATTAAAAAGAGCCTGGAATAGTCTGCTAACCGAGCAAACGCAGTCCAAAGGCGATCCACAGCGTCGTCAGCCTCAGGACACCACGGGACTTGCGTAGCGCTGCATACAGCACAACGCTGATCACGAGGCCATCCAGGAATCGGGCGATGCCCAGCGGCTCGCGATACGTGGAAAACGGCACAAATGGCATGATCGCGGCATTGGCAAGCAGGACAAAGACGTAGGGGTGCCAGCGTTGGCGGATCAGGTCGCGCGCGCCGCGCCACAGTGCCCACAGCGAGGGGAAAACTGCCGATGGGATGAGCATCAGGCTAAACAAGACAAAGACCAACATTCCAGCTTCGCGGATACGCCAGATGCCGTTGAAGGGAATTAGCTCGAATGGCGTGGCCTTTGCGCCGCCCGAACCGATGCCGAATTGCCCCAGGCATAGGCGCAAAACGATCTGCCACAGGATAAAGGGCAAAACACCCAAAATGGTTAACCGCACACAATCTCGCCAGCGCCGCTGGAGCAGGAAATACCCTAGATAGCCCACGGTGAACAGGATCGTAGTTTCCTTGGCAAACGCAGCCAGGCCAAATAAGATTGCCTGGATACCAAAGTTCTTGCGCTGACCGGCAAGGATACCTGCCAGGACGAGGCCATAGGCCAGCGGCTCGCTGGTTGAAACGCGCACCGCAAAAAACAGGCCGCCAAACAGCCCATAAGTCAGCGCATTCCAGCGGCTGACGTGCTCGATCAGGAGCAGTTGTTCCAACATGGCTGTTCCGAAGGCCAGCGCGACCAGGTCAAGGCCCAGCATTGCCCACGGTATAAGCAGCTTCTGCCCAAAGGCGAGCAGACGGGCCATCAGCGGTTGCAAGATGCGTTGGTAGCGGTAAGCAGGCACGTCAAGCGTGGACGCCGCATTCAAGGGATCGGCGGCAATGTTGTAGGTGAACTGCCCATCATAGCCCTCAGTGCCAGACGGAGTCGGGAAGACAAATTCCAGCGCTGGCGTCTGATAGCGGATGAGAGGAAAAGCAAATGTTGACGGCTCACCAGCCGTCAGCGAGACCCGCATGACAGAATTCGACCCGTAATAATGGATGGTGATCAGAATCAGATAGAGGGTGCAGAGCACTGTCACGACCATCCAGGGACGAAGGACAAAACCTTGCCGGGAACGTTGCGAAACCTGGTTCACCATCAGTCGCGTTCGAGCACCAGGCCGTAGCCACGCTCAATCACGCCACTCAGCCCGTTTGCAAAACCGCCAAGGATGCGTCTGATACCTGAAGGCTTTGGCGGCGCACCCTCTGCGATTGTCGCAAGACAGTATTGGCGCAATGCAACGGTGCCCATGGGCGTAAAATAGCCAACAATCTCCCACAGGGCGCGCAGCCCTTCACGATAACCGGGCTGCACAGCCAACGCGCCTTCATCACTAAGGCTATTCCCGTTTGCGACATTTCTGACAAATGGAAAAGCATTCTCCACTTCCGAGCCACCGATGATGAAGTGGAAAACATCGGGGTGATGGTAGGCAAGGATCAGCGGATAAGTCAGGCCAACTAACTCCCCTTTTGGATCGTGGATTTCGGGGGAGGCAGCAGCTTCTGTGAAAATCCAACTGTAGTCATTTTCAACCAGGGACAGTGCA
>DATGFK010000170.1:0-2368 GCA_035309185.1 Aggregatilineales bacterium | reverse complement strand
AACGCTGCAATGACCGCATTCAATGTCCAGGCGAGGCTGACATATTGCGGTTGGCGGAGGGTCAAATAGCTGTTCAGTAACAACAGAATGCCACTGACGGCCAGCAGTGCAATCCGCCACAACAGCGCTTCGCCGAACTGGGTGCTGATAAGGACGACATTCCACAGGCCGCGTTCCAACACACCGCCGACATCGCTCGCAAAAAGGAGCGTGGATTGTTGCAATAGCGCCAGGATGCAGCCGAAGAGGGACAGCGCCAGCGCTCCCGCCGCGATCCAGTTTAGGCGGTTCATTACGCGCGGGGGAAGCATCCCGGCGCGGTAGTCTGGATTGCCCCAGGCGGGCAGCAAAACCGCCTGGAGGAGAAACGTCGCCCCGAACAGGAGGATGGTTCCCAAAAACAGTGGGATGCGCCACAGCACCTCAAATAGGTTGGCATCCTGAGTTGGCCCGTTGGCACTGAGACCCGCGCTCTTCTGCCCGATCCAGAAGACTAACGTGTCTGTGACGACATGTCCGTCGCTGGCGAAAGCTGCCTGAATAGTGGCAATGTATGCCCCATCGGGAAGGTCATTGGGGAGCCGCGCGGAGATTTGCGCCCGGTTCGTGGGCGAGACCCCCATCTCCGTGAGTGTTACAGCCTGCCCTTGATCAGTGGAGAGCGAAATGGCGCTGAATTTGGGTTCGAGATTTTCGGTAAACCATACCTGGATTCGTGACGGGGCGTGCGTCAGCACTGCCTGGTTATCCGGAATCGTGCGAATAATGTAGCCGTGCGCAGCAGCAGGCTGACTCCTGTTGATGCTGGCAAGGAGACAAGCCAGAATGACAGTCAGCAGAACAGGTAAACGTCGGATGTTAACCATAGTGCAGCGCGTCAGGCGCGTTATGGATTGAGTGCGATTGTCCCAGAACATCACAATCAGCGCGCACAGTCATGGCAGCAGGCGTTTGGCAATGATCCGATTGGCGGCGCGCCACCACCGGAATCCTTCGGCATAGGAAGCATCGCACGCCAACCCGCGAAACTCACTCATAATCCGTGCGGTGCGGATGATGGCATTCTGCTCCGGCGGGGGAAGGACGAAATTCGGATCGTACTTTGGCCCAGGCATGTGCTGGCTCCGGTGTTGGAGCAGCATCTGTTGCTTGACTTCCCACACACTGCTGATGTCCACATAGTCTTCCGGTTGAAAGTCAATTCCCAGTTCGGTATCCATAAAAGCCACCGGCACCGGTTTACGAATCGGTGGAAGGTCGGAGTGGTAATTGGTGGTGCGGGCCAGTTGGGCAGCATCCATCGTGAGCCGACTGGTGGCGTTGTGGTCAGGGTGATAGTCGTCCAGGGAATGTGTGATGATCAGATCCGGAGCGCTTGCCCGGATGGTCTGGACAACCTGGCGGCGCGTGGCTTCATCCGCGTGGACTTCGCCATCAGGAACCGCCAGCCAAACCAGTTCAGCGCCGATGACATCGGCAGCGGAATGCGCTTCCTGCTTGCGAATGGCGACAATTTGTTCCGGATCGCCCTGCGGACGGCCTCGCCCATCGGTCACGACGCACATCACGACATGGTGGCCCTTCCGAGAAAACAGGGCAAGGGTGCCACCGCAAAATTCTTCCAGATCGTCCCCATGTGCGCCAATAGCCAGTATATTCATCGCAAGTAACATTCGCCCATCTAAACCTGAACTGTAGGTTCAACTGCCAGTCGTCTTGAGTTGGAATTCAGAGCCGCTATAGGATACGATCTAAACGTCAAAAATCCAAAGGTAGTGGCCATCTCACGATGAAACTTACTATCATCGGCGGCGGCAGCGTGCGGACTCCCCGCATTTTGCCTTCACTGGTGCGCCGCGCCGAGGCGCTTGACTTGCAAGAAGTTTGGCTGATGGACCTTGACCAGGCCAAGCTCGACTTGGTCGGCGGCTTGTGCAAGGCACTCGCTCAACAGCTCAATGCCCGTTTTCAGGTCGTCCTGACGACGGATTCCCGTGCAGCCCTCGCCAATGCGTCGCATATCATCACCTCGATCCGGCCCGGCTTAGAACAGGGTCGTGCCGTTGACGAGCGCATTGCCTTCAGGCATGGCGTCCTGGGCCAGGAGACTACAGGGGCTGCTGGTTTTGCGATGGCAATGCGCAGTCTGCCCGCCATACTGGACTATTGCCGACAGGCCGACCAGTTAGCGCCCGGCGCCTGGGTTTACAACTTCACCAATCCAGCGGGCCTGGTCGCGCAGGGCCTGCGCGATGCGGGCATCGAGCGCGTGATCGGGATTTGCGATAGCGCCAACGGCGCGCAAAATGCTGCCAGCCGCTTTTTGGGCGTCCCGCTTGCTCAGGTGCGTCATGAGGTCTTTGGCCTC
>DATGFK010000169.1:0-2973 GCA_035309185.1 Aggregatilineales bacterium | reverse complement strand
TAAAGAACAGGGGTAGCGCTGCCAATAGAAAGAGCTGGCCTGCATCGTGCCCTGCAATGGAAACGCCCTTCGGGGAAAGTTTGATGGCAATCGCCAACAGCACCACAATCAGCAATATGCCTTTGATGTTGTCTAGCGGATGCGTGGTAATCTGTTGAACGATCTGGCTGAAAACATCCGACATAAAATCTAACCCCTTTTACCCCTTAGCATAGGCAGGCCAAATCCTCCTCTGAGAGACGGTTCTCAGCGTGGATAAAAAGCCTTAAATGACTAGGCAGTGACCTTTACTGGTTGAACCTGTTCCCGTCTCAGACGCAGGCGACACTCGACAGGTTCATAGGTGATAAAGAAACGTGGCATATTCAAAAGAAGCTGCACGAGCAACGCAATACCTAGAGTCATGAACCACAGGAGAACGTCTGCACCGTTCACTTTCCAGTCAATTTTGACCGTCCGCCGCAGCCGGATACACTGTGGCCCCAGCGCTTCTTCCAGTTCCCATCCATCCAGCATATAGGCTCTCAGCGCCGCGCGAATGCGTGTTTCGGCCTGCCGCCAGAAGTAATCGGAGGCCAGTACACTGGCGTCGCGGCGAGGATCGCCCAGTGATGACCATGTTTCGCCGGGCATCCAGATCCGATAGCTGAAGTTGCGATATTCCCATTGTTGAGCAGTGTAAGGCATACCGGTGTCTCATTGAACTTTGCTTCAAGTCCTGTTGTACCCCCACAGGCATTTATGCGAACTTAATTCTGCTGGCAAAGTCGTTAAAATTCCGTACATAGACTCTTTGGTCAATGGGCAAAGCGGCAAGCTTAGTATGTTGTCAGTCTCGACCACTGTCGCGAACCGACCTTGACTCGATAGAACAAGTGGGCTAATTTTGTGTTGCTCAAATGAGATGGAGAACTTAAATGGGAAAAGTAATTGGCGGAATGACCTTATCCCTGGATGGCTTCGGCAGTGATCCTCACGGTGACGTGAGCCGTCTGTATCCTGACCTGGCCGACCTGCGCTACAGTGAAATGCTGCAAGAAGAGATCCGGACGACGGGTGCGGTGGTAATGGGCAGGCATTCCTATAACATGGGCGATCCGGATTCCTTCGCAGCGGACTACGAATACCAGGTGCCAATTTTCGTGCTTACGCATAATATTCCGCAGAAAAAGCCAAAAACAAACGAAGCGCTCAGCATTACTTTCGTCACGGAGGGGATTGGCAGCGCCATTGTAAACGCCAAAGCAGCAGCCGGTGACAAAAACGTCATGTTGATCGGCGCAAGCGTCAATCAGCAGTGCGTGAACCTGGGTCTTTGCGACGAACTCCATATCGGAGTCATGCCAGTCCTGCTTGGCGGTGGATTGCGCCTGTTTGAGCACATTGATGACGCCAACATGATGCTCGAAAAAATGAAAGTTTTTGAATTCGGTCAGCGCACCGATATTTGGTTCCGCGTAGTAAAATCCACAGAGTAAAATAACCCAAACGGCGAAGCAGTTGAGGCTGCCTGGGAGTTCTGGAGAGTTTTGCGATGACTGATGCCCCTGCCCCACAGGCCGAGCGCGACGAACTGGCAAAGCGTGCCGCCTTCCTCCGCGAACAGATTGCTTACCACAACTACCAGTATTCGGTGCGCAGCCAACCGTTGATCAGTGACGCCGAATACGACGCCATGTTCGACGAACTGGACGCCATCGAAAAGGCGCACCCGGAACTGGTCACGCCCGATTCGCCCACACAGCGGGTGGGGAGCGACCTGGACGAACGACTGCCCAAAGTCACTCACCCCAAGCCCACTTACAGCCTTGCCAAAGCCTACAGCGCCGATGAAATTCGGGCCTGGCAGCAGCGCATCAGCCGGATACTGGATACGACGGGCAAACTGGCCTACGTGGTCGAGCCGAAATTCGACGGCCTGACCGTCGTCCTGACCTATACCGATGGCGTACTGACCCTGGGCGCCACTCGCGGCGACGGCGTGATCGGTGATGACGTGACAGGTAACACTCGCACGATCCGCTCCATCCCGCTCCGGGTGCCCACGCACAGCGGAGGGCCGAAGCCACCTCATACGTTGGTCATTCGCGGCGAAGTGATCATGCACAAGAAGGACTTCGAGGAGTTCCAGGCCAAAATGCGCGCGGAAGGCAAGGATCAGTACATCAATGCGAGGAACACTGCCTCCGGGGCACTCAAACAACTTGACGCGCGCATCACCGCCTCTCGCCCGCTGACGATGTACGCTTTCGGTATCGTTGATTCCGACGCCTCTATGCCTGCCACACAATGGGAAACGCTCGATTATCTGCGTAACCTGGGATTCCTGGTCACGGGCGAAATTCGGCGTTTTGAAGACCTCGAAGCGTTGATTTCTTTTATCCAGGATTATGAGAAGAAGCGGCACAGCCTGGATTTCGAGATTGACGGGCTGGTTATCAAGCTGGACGACCTCGCGACGTACAACGCGCTTGGCGTGACCGGGAAGAACCCGCGCGGCGCCATCGCTTACAAGTTCCCGCCCGAAGAGGTGACCACGCGGCTCGTTCGAGTCACGGCCAACGTGGGTCGGACGGGTGTGCTGACTCCCGGCGCTGAACTGGAGCCGATTTTCGTCAGCGGCGCGACGATCCGTATGGCAACACTTGCCAATTACGAAGACCTGGCGCGCAAGGATTTGCGTGTGGGCGATCGCGTGGTGATCAAGCGGGCGGGCGAGGTGATCCCGTTTGTGGTGGGGCCGGTTGTCGCGGCGCGCACCGGCGAGGAGATTCCTGTCGAGCCGCCCACGCACTGCCCCGTGTGCAATTTCCCCGTCCTGCATCCTGAAGGTGAGGTCTATTACTATTGCAGCAATCCCCGCTGCCCGGAGCGAATCGCACGCGGGATCGAGTATTTTGTGGCACGCGGGATCATGGATATCGAAGGGTTGGGCGAAAAAGGCGTTCGCCAGTTGCTGGAAGCGAATCTCAT
>DATGFK010000168.1:0-3526 GCA_035309185.1 Aggregatilineales bacterium | reverse complement strand
CATTCAGGGCGCTTCTGGCATCGCCGTGCGCGATGTCTACCCAGTGGGCAATCGCCTCGTCGCTGACCTGTAGCTTGAGTGTCCCATAGCCGCGTTCCGGGTCGGCCAGCGTCTGCTGCAAGACGCTGCGAATATCGGCGGGCGCCAGCGGTTCCAGCCGGAACACGCGCGACCGGCTGATCAACGGGCCGACCAGCGAGAAAAACGGATTCTCTGTAGTTGCGCCAACCAGGGTGATCGTTCCGCTTTCGATGTGCGGAAGTAATGCCTCCTGTTGCGAACGATTCCATCTGTGGATTTCGTCCACAAAGAGCAGGGTTCGGACGTTTTTCGGCGCGGACTGGGCAGCGTCCACGACTTCACGTAGCTCCTTGACGCCGTCAAGCACCGCGTTCAGGGTAACAAATACCGACCGGGTTTCGTGCGCGATGATGTTTGCAATCGTCGTCTTTCCCGTGCCGGGAGGCCCCCACAGGATAATCGAAGTGAGCTGGTCGGCCTCAATCGCGCGCCGCAGCAGTCTCCCTTTGCCGACGATATGTTCTTGCCCGACAAATTCGTCGAAATTCCGGGGACGCATTCTATCCGCAAGCGGAACTTTTGTCCCTCTTGATCCTGCGTCATCGGCAAAGCTGAAGAGATCGTCGTCATATTGACTCGGATTCTTGCTGCGCCGTTTTCCAGGTAAATTGGCACTCATCTATGAGCCTTTCCACTCTCTGGCCCTCTATTTTACCCATGATGCCGCCAGGAAACCTTTCCTTAGGGTTATAATAGTTAAATGCGTACGATTCACGATCCAGGGTATGTGTGACAATGGCTGTAATGCCCCAGACGCCGGATCGCCAGGAAGAGCGCCGCCAGATGGTAGATGAGCAACTGCGCCGTCGCGGCATCTCGGATGCGCGCGTGCTGGAAGCGTTCTATCTTGTCCCGCGACACCTCTTTATTCCGAATAAGCTGCAAGCCGACGCCTACGCCGATCACGCGCTGCCCATTGATGCGGGACAGACCATCTCGCAGCCGTATGTCGTCGCCTATATGTCTGAATCGCTGCAAACGTCTCTGGAGTCCCGTGTGCTGGAGATCGGCACGGGATCGGGCTATCAGGCGGCCATCCTGAGCCGGATGGTGTTCCACGTGTACACCGTCGAACGCATTCCGGAACTTGCGGAGCAGGCGGCCAAATGCTTCGCGCAGCTTGGCTACGACAACATCAGCATTCACGTAGGCGATGGCACCCTGGGCTGGCCGGAACAAGCGCCCTATGATCACGCCATGATCACCGCCGCCGCGCCTCACGTGCCGCGCGCCATTGTCGGGCAGGTGCGGCGAGGCGGGACGGTTGTCTTGCCTATTGGCGGACAGAAATCGCAGCGCCTTCTACGTCTGCGCGTCAACTGGAGAGGCTTCTCGCGCGAAGACCTGGGCAGTGTCCAGTTTGTCCCGCTGCTGGGACGCTACGGGTGGCGTGAAGGGGAGTAGGTCGGCTGGCAGATCCCAAAAATCTGGCCTACCGATCCTTCCTGCACTGGCATATAATTCCCGCAAGCCATGAAATCACGGCCCGGTAGGTAGTCCGGGCGCAAGCCTCTCCGCTTGTCGTATCCTTCCGTCTCAATTGTGTCGAAACGGATGTCCGGTGGCCGCATACGATCATGCCTGATTCCCAGCGGAGGAAGGATTTATGCGGCTCACGGTTCTTTTTGATTCGCCTTACTGGATCGGTCTGCTCGAAATGGAACGAGACGGCTGTCTATACGCAGCGCGACATATCTTTGGCTCGGAACCGAGCAACCAGGAAGTCTACGAGTTTGTTCAGCGCGATCTGCTGGCCTTGCAGACTCGCATGACGGTGGGCATTCTTACTGCCTTACCGCCTGATCGGCCAAAGAATCCCAAGCGGATGCAGCGTGAAGTGCGCAGGCAGATCGCAGCGGTGGGCATCTCCAGCAAAGCACATGAGGCTATGCGTGTTCAGATCGAGCAGAACAAGCGGATGTCTACTCAGCGCAGCCGCGAGGAACGTGGCGAAAACAGGGCGCACCAGCGCGAGATAGCCCGCGCAAAAGCAAAGGCGCGCCACCGGGGAAGATGACGCGCCTCGCGCAAAATTTGCCTCAACGACTAGAGCGTGACAAAGCACATCACCTTCTCGTCAGGCACCGGGATTCGCAATCGCTAACCAAAATTCAGCGAAAACAGTTGTTGTTCGCCGCCGGCCTTGCGGCAAACGACGATAATTCCTCCGGCAGCCTTGTCGAGATCGTCCTCACTCAATTCGCCCTCTTGCAAGCTGTTCATCGTCGCCGTCCATTCGTCGGCGCTGAACTTGAATCCGACGTTCGTAGCAATCTTGACGACGCCAGATGCTTCCTGACCATTCACGCGGGCCAGTAGATCGGGACTTCCTTGCAGCGAATTCACGAAGGCCATCACAGTTGGATTTAACATGACATTTTCTCCTCAACACTCTGCATGTTCATACTATACAGGAGCTATCGTCAAGAATTCGTCAACTGGCTATGGATTTCTTGCTCCTGAGCTATGGCACGACCATTCCCATCCCCTGCGGTGACGGTGTTGACGTGGCGTTGGCGGAACTGTCAGCAGCGCTTGTCCCTTGTGCAGTGGAACCGGTGCTGTTGCTATACCCCGCAGTGGCTTCGCTGACGCTCAACGTCTTCTGCGCGACCACTGCCGTCTGGGTCAACCGATCACTGGGTAATGCGGGGAACTTGGCCGTAGCCGTCATGGCCGCATACGTCGCCGTAGACTGTACATCGGCCAGTGTATCGCTGGTCTTGACGTTTGCGCTCAGTTGGCGCACCACTTCCACCCAGGAATTGCCAGGTTTCAGTGGAATGGACGCCAGGCCGTTTTGCGTCGTGAACATGAGTGCGCCATGCTCGCGGCTACGGTGTATCCATAGCCCCTGGTACCACTGGCCGTCACGGAACAACCAGGCTGGCCCCTGGCCCCATATCTGGACTTCGATGGTCGGGGAGCCGCTTTCACTTTCATAAATGTCAGGACGCACCTTGTGCGGCGCTTCCATGATCAGCACGTTATCGGCAGTCAACTGCTTGCCTGTGTTCGCGTCAACGTGTGGAAGGCCAGTGTTCCAGCGGTAATACAGGTGATCCGTGGGATTGTATTGCCAGCGCGCATCCTGGTCACCGTACCACTTGATGAAGATGTCGTTTGCGGTTTGGCCTCCCGTGGGGGGAGTATCCGCAAAAGCGAAGCCGCGCGCCGGAAGCCCTTTGTTAACGCCGTATTTCGTGGCGAGATCCCACAATTGAAAGGTGTTTAGGAACAACGTATGTTCAAAGGCAAGACCCGGACGCGGGAAGCGGCAGAATGGCGGGCAGTTGGTTCCAAACTGCGGCGTGAATGCCTGATATTTCCAGGTGGTGGTCGGGATCAGTTTCTTGTTCGGTTCGCTGTCACACAGTACCCGGCTGCCGGTATCCGGATCGATGCAGGAGCCTTTGAGGATCATCGCCTTGATGTTGTCGTTGGA
>DATGFK010000167.1:0-3096 GCA_035309185.1 Aggregatilineales bacterium | reverse complement strand
TGAAAGACAACACCGGCGGCTTCCGCGCCTGGCGTCGGGAAACACTAATCGGTATGGGCCTGGATCGCATCCGCTCGAATGGCTACATCTTTCAGGTTGAAATTACCTACGTGGCATTGCGTATGGGGTACCGATTCTGCGAAATCCCCATCTACTTTGCCGACCGCAAGTATGATAAGTCCAAGATGGGCCTGGAAGTACAGATTGAGGCGGCGCTGCGTGTGTTCCAGGTCTGGATGCGTCACCATAACCTGACGCCTGCCGACCGCGTTGTCGAGGGATAAGTTTGCGTTTTATTCGCCGCCTGTTCCATCCTGAAATTCTAATCGGCATTGGCTTGTTTCTGCTCCCGCTGGCGTTCTTCTGGCAGGTGACACTGGGCAGCCGCACACTGCTGCCCGCCGATAACCTGTACCAGTTCCAACCCTGGGCTGCCTACCGGGATCAGGAAGGCGTTCCCGCCGTTCCGCACAATGCGCTGCTGTCCGATCTTGTGCTGGAAAACTTGCCGTGGAAGCAGTTCATCCGTGACAGCCTTTCCAGGGGTGAATTTCCCCTGTGGAACCCTTATATTTTTGCCGGGATGCCTTTCCTGGCCGATGGGCAGAGTTCGGCGCTGTATCCCTTCAGCGTGATTGACTACGTGCTGCCGCTCGACAAGGCCTATGGGTGGTTCACGGTCAGCCAGTTGTGGCTGGCCGGGTTGTTCATGTATTTGCTGGCGCGGGGCCTGGGAATGGGACGCTTCGGTGCCATCATCGCCGCCATCGCCTACCAGATGAGCAGTTTCTTCATCGCCAGCGTCGTTTTCCAGATGATCATTGCCGCAGCAGTGTGGCTGCCCTTTGAAATCTTGATGGTTGAGTTCACGATCCGGCGACGCCCTGCCTTTGGGCAACCCACCGTTATCCCCTGGGTCGCGCTCGGCGCGGTGGGCCTCGGCTGCGAAATTCTGGCCGGGCACGTGGAGATCACCTACTACACGCTGCTGGTGATGGGTTTCTGGGCCGCTTGCCGTCTCGTAGTGCTTGCCTGGCAGTCCTGGCGATCCCATGCGATGCGGGCGTCCTGGCGACGTGATCTCTTGCAACCTGCCATCGCCCTGCTGGCGCTCGTGACGCTCGGCCTGGGCATCGGTGCGATCCAGTTCATCCCCACCCTGGAACTGGCGACCCACAATTTCCGCGAAGGATCAGCTTCACTGGCCGAGGTGCGCAGCTATGCCTTCCCGCCACGTCACGCACTCGCCTTCCTGATGCCCAATCTCTTTGGAAGCCCGGCCCAACACGATTACTATGACGTGTTCAGCGGGCAGCAAACCTTGTTTTCGTGGCAGCGGGCCGACGGTTCCAGCGTGACGGACACCTATTGGGAAGTGGGCAAGAATTACGTCGAAGGGGCGTGTTACGTCGGCCTGCTGACTCTCCTATTGGCGGCTATTGCCCTGCTAAACGCCCGCTTTGAAAAAACGCCCTATGCACGTATCGAGACAGCCGGGCCGTATCGGGCCATCCTGGCGGCGCTGGCGGCGATCTCGTTGCTTTTCGTTTTTGGTACCCCCGCTTATGCAATTCTATATTACGGCCTGCCGGGTATCAATCAACTACACTCGCCTTTTCGATGGGTCTTCCCGCTGACGTTATGCCTGGCCGTGCTGGCGGGCTTCGGCGCCGAAGCGTTGGTCAGGGCACTCAGAAACACCGCGAATGACGGGGATACCCCCTCTCCATCTTATGGAGAGGGGGCTGGGGGTGAGGTTCCACCCACTTTCACTTTCCGCCTCGCCAAATGGCTTGGCTACGGCACACTTGCCGTCGGATTGGTTGTCCTGGTCGCCTTGCTCCTGAGCAGACTCTTCTTCGAGCATGTTCGCGGGACGTTGGATGCGCTGTTCCACAAGTTGGCTGGGGCCGATTCTGCTTTCCCCAACGTAGAAACGTTCTACAGCGTCGAGTTCCGCGCGATCCTGCTGTTTGGGCTGTTCCTGGTGGCCTGCGGCTGCGTGATCCGCCTGAGCCGCTGCCCGATCTACTGGCCGCGCCGCTTGGGGTTGGGCCGACAACCGGTCTGGATGGCCCTGGCGCTCGTTATCCTGACGCTCGATCTTGTCGCGGCTTCGGCGGGCTTCAACCCCGCCGCCGATCCAAAGTGGCTGGCCTTCGAGCCGCCTGCTATCACCTGGCTGAAGCAGCACGATCCGACGCAGTGGCGCTTTGCTGCCATTGAGGGCCAGACCAAGGTCATGAATGCGAACATCGGCTGGCTGTACGGCTTACAGGACATTGCCGGGTACGACAGTGTGATCTCGAAGCAGTATGTAGATTACATGCAGCAAGTCCAACCACAAGGGATGTTGATCTACAACCGAGTTGCTCAAATTTCGACCCTCAATCCCGAAAAGCTTAGTTCTTTGAGTGCTCTGGGCGTGAAATACATTCTGACGGATAATGTTATTGATACGTCTCAATATGTTTTGCTCCTAAAACAAGATGATGGAAGTATCTCCAAATTTCCTCGTCTTCAGTTAGTTTCCCAGGATGACTCGTTCTATATATATGAGAACGTTCTGTACACAACACAAGGCTTCACACCCCTTGTCTATACATTTCCCAAATTAGATGGCGATGATTGCACCACACTTCCTGCAGATGGTCATCCTGGCGTTTATCAGTGGGGTAGCATTGTCTCTCAGAGCAACAATGAAGTTGTAGTCAGAGGTTTTAATCCGACATGGGATAACGGTTGCCTGGTTTTTGCGGAATCTTATTTTCCTGGTTGGCGAGCTTATATCAGAACTGGTCAAGGGTCAGACGCACAAGAAACAGAAGTTCCCATTAAGCTCATGTATGGGAACTTCATGGGCGTGTATTTCCCGGGCACAAGTGAGACAGTCCGCTTCCGCTACTCGCCGCCGTCGTTCCAGGTTGGCGCATTCACGACGTTCATGGCGGGCGTTATCATCCTGTTCTTGCTGCTACTGTGGCTGTGGCGGCTGTTCTATTTCGAGGGCGAAGGCGCAGCGGCTGGGATTCGGCGTTTTGCCAAGAACAGTATCGCGCCCATTATCCTGAACCTGTTCAACCGCTCCATTGACTT
>DATGFK010000166.1:0-3276 GCA_035309185.1 Aggregatilineales bacterium | reverse complement strand
CAAGCTGGCGATGCAAATCCAGGCCGGGCAGTTCAAAGGAGAGCTGGCCGTTGGCTTTTGCCGTCGGCGCGAAACTCGGCTGATAATGCAGTTCTAGAACCTCCGCGCCGCCCGTCAAATCCGCATGAACATCCTGCGCTAACCCCTCCAGGTCGCGCAGCAGGCGCTGCCGTCCCGCGATCAACGTACTGCCCGCCGCCACGATCTCATTGTCCCAGAACAAGAGTTCATCGGCACTGGCCTTGCGGCTTTGAATACGGCGTAACAAGGCGTTGCGCTGTTCCAGGGCATGGTCATAGTTGCGCAGGGCATGAGCGTAATCCGCGTCGGTCTGGCACAACGTCACGTTGAGGTAATGGCGCCGATCCTTCGGCGTGCCCTCCACGATCACCAGGTCTTGCGGCAGGAACATAACCACGTTGATCTCACCTAGCAAATCCAGTGCGCGGCGGCGCACGCCATTGACGCGAATGTCTTTCTTGAACAGCGCCCCGCCATCCGAAGACTCTTTCACGAGTGTGATCTCGATACGGGTCATCGGACGCCGAGCGTTCTGAGCTTCCGCCGTGATCCGCACGTAGGGCAGCGGATCGTTTGCAGATCGCCAGTTCAGCAGTTGCCGGTCCGAAGTTGTCCACGGTGAGCGCGATGTTGCCAGATAGTAGATGGCCTCCAGGATACTGGTCTTGCCCTGTGCATTGGCTCCGTGCAGCAGAACAGGGCCTTCCGGCAGCGATAATTCAAGTCGGGTATAGTTGCGGAAGTTACTGAGTGAGAGGTGAAACAGACGCATAACGCGGCCTGGAATCCTTCAATCTGGCAAGGCATTATTATAGCCCGTTTTCCCTCTCCCGGACAGCCCTTGCAAGGTCTTGCGACACATTCTTAAATTAGCTTAAATATCCTTAAGCGCAGCATAAATCTACTGGATTTCTCCATACGAACGAGTGTACACTTCCCGCGTATCCAGACTAAAGAGTAAAGAGGACTCGATGCGCCAGAACAAACTGATGTTCGTTGCTTCCGCTGCGGCAATCACCATGTTGCTCGCGACCGGCTCGAATCTATTCGGTACCCCGACTACCCTGTTGGCTCAAACAGCGCAGGCGCCCCTGTACACGTCCTGCGACCAGCAAAAGCTCGCTGCGCCGCTCTCCGCGCAGCCGTCAGCGACTGCGGCGGCTACCAGCCAGGCCCCGGCGGCGACTCAGGCTGCCACCCAGACCAGCGCCGCCGCCGCCAACGAGGATATTGTCTTCCTGAGCATTGTCGGCAGCGAATCCCAGGCCTGTTACGTGGCGACGGAAACCTTTGCAAAGGGCAATTTCATGGGGCTGCCCGCCGGATTCAACAACCCGGTCGGCATCACCCAAACAATCCAGGGCGACCTGGCGCTTGACCGCACGAACGTCGCCAACAGCCAGATCGGCGACATCAAGATCAATATCAGTGAGTTCAAGTCTGACAATCCACGCCGCGATGGGTTTATCCGCCAGAATTTCCTGGAATCCAACAAGTACCCCTATGCCACGTTGACCAATGCGACTGTGCTAGGCCTACCCAGCGCAGCTTACCAGGACGGTACCACGATCCATTTCCAGGTACAAGGTACCCTGACCGTCCACAATACCGCGCGTCCGACGACCTTCGACGCAACTGGAACCTTTAGCAACAATGTCCTGGTCGTCAGTGCAATGACCGACCTGAAGATGAGCGATTTCGGCATCCAGGTGCCCAACATTGCCAATCTCGTCAAGGCCGACGATGGCGTTCGCCTGATTGTAAATCTTGTGGCCCGCCCGTCGCAGAGCACCCCGGCGGCGACTCAATAACAATAACGCTTCGAGGCTCCAATTCTCTTGAAGGTTGACTCGCTAGATATGCGTGTCCCGCTGAGGTGTGACCATGAAAAGACGTAGACCCATCCTGATCGCCGTTGTCATAGTGCTGCTTGTTCTGTTTGTCGTCTTCATCTTTGTCGGTATCCCGCTCATTCGGGACTCTTTCTCGACCCCGATCCCTGGCCTGCCGACCTCCGCGCCCGGGTCGGGCAATTCGCTCCAGGCCCGCTATACACAGACGGCGCTGGCAAAGACACCTGGCGCCTCAGGCGTGGCGGCAACCGCAGCGCCATGACGAGATTCGGAGCGGAGACTCCCTCAACCCCCTAACCCCCTTCTCCCATCGGAATGAGCGAAGGGCCGGGGGTGAGGGATTCTATGGCAGTGTACGCCTGCTTTCTGAATTACACCTCAGTTTGCCACATCCGTCGCGTCAGCGGTTGGCGTGGGTTCGGGCGGCAGCGGGAATTTCACATTGACTGGAAGGATCAGCGCCGGGCGTGGCGATTGTGTGAAGTCGAAATCATTGACGAGATCGCCAAGCTGCGATGCTGCTTCGCGCACTGTGGGACGCGGGTCGGGACGACCATCTGTCTTGGGATCGATCCGCTGACCTGATAGGAAATCGTCCTCGATGAACTTCAAGTAGGCATCGTGGCTGAGAACCTGTTTGTCAATGAAGCCCTTCTTGGCATACGGGCTGATGACCAGGCCCGGCACACGCAATCCGTAACCATTGTTATCCACGTTGGGCGGGGTGACGTGATCGTAGAACCCGCCCCAATCATCCCAGGACACGAAGATAGCGGTACTGGTCCATTCTGGCCCTTGCATGGCCTCGTTGATCAGCATGGTCACATAGGCCTGTCCAACGCTAACTTTGGCCGGAGGATGCTCACTAAGCTGGTTTTCCGGCACAATCCAGGATACGTCGGGCAGGGTGCCGTTCCTGGCAGCCTCGATGTAATTATCAAGCTTCTGAATGTTGCCAAGTTCGTTATCCTGCTTGACCGTATCGAAGGCTGGCAGCGGGTTCCAAATACCGGGCACCTTAACGTGCTGCGCCTTGAGCGCACAGGCCATCGAGTCGTCCTCGCAGTCGGGTTCAAGCCCTTCGCTCAAATAGTATGCCCAACTGACATTGTTCTTGTGCAGCAGATAGGTCAGATCCGTCCAGGCATAGTCATTCCCGGTCACGTTGATTTTACTAGGCCCATCCAGGGCGTTCACGCAGCTCATGGCATCGCCTGGCGTACTGCATTTGGCCGACCAGCCGGATACCAAGAAGAGGTGTTCCGGAAGGCTCCAGGAGGCATTCGGCTCAAACAGGTGGTCTTGCAGCACGAAATTCTGGGCGTATTGCCAGTAATTTGGAATATCACTTTGATCGTGATAGCCCATCACGTCGGGAACTCCAGTTCCCTGTGTACATGCT
>DATGFK010000165.1:0-7312 GCA_035309185.1 Aggregatilineales bacterium | reverse complement strand
TGTGTCGTTCAAGTCAATCAGGGCAGCACGGTAGAGCACGAAGCTGATCATAAACGCCACGACGACGAAAAAATAGAACGGCGCCCTGGACAGGCCCATGTTGTCGGACTGCCAGAACCTGAAGATGTGCCAGTACAGGATCAAGTCAATCACGACGTAGGCAATGTCAATGTACTGCTGGCCGGACGGGCTGGGCCGGATAAAACCGCCATAAATGTCCCAGGTGATGTTCAGCGCCAGCGCGACGAAAGGTACGGCAAAAGTCCTGTCCTTGAACGCGCGGCGGATAATCAGGAAGTACGTGGCGAACCAGAAGATATTGAAGTTGACGAACAGGGCAAAGTAGATCGGCGTTGGCAGCATCCCTCAGTCTCCCTCGCCACCCGCCTGCGTGGCGGCAAGAGCTGGGGAAAGCGGGGCCGCGACAGCCGAGGCGGGAATATTCATGCTCTGACGCAGCCGGTCTGGCAAGCGGAATGCGGGGCGGCTGCCGCCCCGTTCAAAGGCGAGCAGGCCCACCAGCACCTGTCGGCTGATCACGCGGCTCAAACGCTCCCAGCGAACCGAGGAATAACTTAACCTGTCCAGCAGCGCCCAGGCGACCGCTTCAGCCCGCAGAAGGCCCACCGTCCAATCGAATGGGGCAATAGCTAGGACATCTCCCACATGGTTGCTGGTAGAAAAGCGAATCCAGCTCGTGGGAATGCCTTTCAGGGGTCGGAAGAGAACATAGCTCTTCATCAGATCAACCAGGGCCTTTGCCAGGGCAATCCCAGAGTCCGACCGCTCCTGATACAACCGGCTCCAATGCTCCATGTAAAGCGTAGCATCGGCGACGTTTTCCGGCATCAATTCAGGCACAATGCCCAGGAGGTGCCCTACGACTTTCCACAAATGCAGATAGGCTTCCTGGTGTTCCTGGCTCAAGTTGATGCTCGAGTTTTTCAAACCCGCGATGACCGTAGTCGAAAAGGACATCATCGTGCCGGTCAGATCGGTCTGGTTGATGGGTAGTCCCCATTCGGTGTTCCAATCCTTTGCCCAGCGAGGCTCATACTGGATCAGGTGGCGAATGGTCGCGTGCATCAAGCGTACCTTTTGAGTGGTGCGAATACCCATGCCATTAGGACCAAACGCATCGGTATCCGTCACGTCCAGTACAAACTGGGCAGTCTCCACAATACGCCGCAGCAGGCGATTGACCATGAAGTTGGTCATCGTCAGGACGCGCGCGCCCTTTGGATTGGCATATAGGACTGGAAGTGATGCGCCGAACAGAAGTAACACGATCTCAGCGCCATGTACGAAAAACACGTCGCTGGCTACTTTCAATGTTCTTTGATCGGCCCATTCGGGCAGAACCGCTGTGTCCTTCAGATATTGTTGCACGATAGACGGCAATTCTGCTTCCACATAACTATCATTTTTTACCAGGTGGACAAATACGTCGTTAACCTTCTGAAGGCCGTGTTCCTGCATCACAGCCATGATGACCGCGTCGGCTTCTTTGTCTCCCGTGCGACGCATGGAATTGAGATAGTCGTCAGTCCAGCGATCCGTTGACATGCTTATGTTCCTCGTGCTGTGGTGGTCAGGTCTCCTTGGGCGCCTTCAGGTTGCTGTGTTGCGGCCAATGCCGCTTGAGTCTGGTTGAGCGCGAATTGTGCGCCGATTTTTTCGAACAGGGCATTCGCCGTTTGGAGATGGTCGCGCCGCGCTGGGTCGGTCTCTGGCAGGTGACGGCCCCACTCGTAGTGCGCACGGCCAATGTCGTAAGGCGCATTGAACTTCGTAGCCACATCAATGCTTTGTTGCCAGTTGGCAATGGCTTTTTCGTGACGGCCTACCTGCCAGTCCATTCCAGCACGGCAGCGCAAAGCTGTGCTTTTGCCAGTAGGTACGGACATGCGTTGAAAGCTCTGTGTCACTTTAGAAAGTTGCTGTAGCATACGCTGATGGCGTTGGTGAGAAACGGGTTCGGCTGTGTTTTCAAGGAGCATCAGGCCAGTCTCGACGATAGCCGCATAGACCAGGGCCGCGTGGGTCGGATTGGGATTGGACTGCACCACCGGGTCGAGAACCGCATCCAGTGCTTCGAGCGCCTGCTCCTTGCTGCCGTTATACAGGTGGGCCTGGGCCAACAACGCCTTAAACGCGATCTGTGTGAGCGGATCGTTATGAACCTCCTCCAGGAGCTGGAGTCCGGAAGTCAATTTGTTGAGCGCGACTTCAAGGTTGTTGCGATACAGATCAATGATAGACTGGAATTGCAGGGCCAGAATGTGCGTGGGGACGAAATGGGTGCTGCGCGACCTCTCGATAACCGCTTCCAATAGGCCATAAGCTGCGCCGAAGTCGCCGTGGTTGTATGCCAGGGCGCTAAGTGCGAGCTGGCAATAGCCCCAGCCCGCAATATTCCCGATCCGGTCACACAGAGCTAATGCTTCCGTAAGGTCAGGGCGCGCCTTGTCGTCATCCCCGACCAGAACGTGATACAAACCCGTCACGATCTGGATTTCGGCCAGGGCAGATGCAGCGTTTTGCTGCCGGGCCATGCTCATCGCCTGGTCATAATACCATTCTGCGGCGCTGTTCAAGTGCAGCAAACCGGTCAACATGGTCATCACACCGTAACTGTTGGCAAGGTCTTCTGAGAGTCCAGCCCGTTCCGAGATGTTGAGCGCGGTCAGCGTTGTGTAGAGGCTCGGCATCTGTTTGTTCATCGCATAGTTCAATACGCCTGCCGAGCGATACGTTTGAGTAATGGCTAAAAGTTGTGCGCGCTTTTGTTCCGAGATACGCCCAAAAAACGTGAAAGGCAGGAAGCGATGGCGGATCTGGATTAACACCTGGTTGGCGATCCCCAGCATAAACCCGGCAGGTTTTTCCGGCATCGGGTAGCCGTACAGGCGAGCCGAGCGTTTAAGGTTTTCGTAGCCCTCCTCAAAGTGGCCGAGGCGGAATTGCGAATCGCCCAGTATTTTGTACCAGTTCGCGCGCCGGTCATTGGGGCTTGCAGTCTGCTGTAGCGCTGGTGGGGTCGAGAACAGAACCACGCGCCTCTCCTCAAGGGCGAACAGTTGGCGACACATTTGAGTCGCCTTTTCGTAGGCGTTTTGGCTCAGGAACTGCGAGGCCGCCTTTTCGACATACTGAACGGCCTTGACGAATTCTTCCGGTGTAGGCTGTCCATTTTCGGCAGCATAGCCATAGTGATACGCGAGAATCGGTACCTGTGATGCATCGTCGTTATAAACAATTTCTAGCGCTTTGCCGATCTGCCCGTGTGCTTCGACCTGTTTCCCGACGGACAGATCTTCCAGAAGGCGCTCACGCAGCTTATCGTGAGCAAACCGATAGCTGTCGTCCTGTACCTCGATCACGCTTGCGACTGCCTGCAACCACTGCGGTATCGAAACGGCAGGCGCAACTGCCTGCAATACGGGGAGGTCGAGCTGGCGGCCCGCAACCGCCGCGACATTGAGCAATGGACGCGCATCAGGGGGAACGTGATCCAGGCGGCGGCGCAAAGTCGCCTGGATTCCGCCTGCGAAGATATGGGCTGGCAGCGTGATTCGTGCAATGTCGTCGAGCCGACCGGCCTCTTCGGCCAGGGAACGCAGTGCCTCGATGATGAATAGGATGTTGCCCTCGGTCTCGCGCTCTAGCAGGTTCACAACATTGGCGTCGTGGCCGACTTCACCGAGCATAGAGACGGTCAGTTCCGTAATGGTCGTTTTGCTGAGACGGGCCAGCTTAATACTCTGCGCCCCTGGCAATTCTCCGGGCAGATTGACTCGTTCGTCGTCTCGGTAGGTTGCCAGGATCAGCAACGGCAACTCTTTTACCATCTCATTGAGACGCTTGAGAATGGTCAGGTCTTCGTTGGCCCAGTGAAGGTCTTCCAGGAGCAAAACCAGAGTCGTCGTCTGGCGGCGGAAAACATTCTCGATGGTGTACAAAAGGCGGTTGGCCGACGCTTCGGCTTCGATCTCCGGCGCTTCTGAAACCTCCCGTCCAAACAGCTTGCCAATGTCGGGAACGAGCGCACTCAATACGCTCAGTTCCAGGTCTGACAGATCGGTCTGGAGGGCAAGCCTGCGTAGCACACTGCGCCACATCTGGTAAGGCGCGCCGCCTTCCGCGATAGCCTGGCCGCGAAGCACCAGGGCGCCATCCACCAGCGCGTGAGTCTGAACTTCATCCAGCAAACGGGATTTCCCGACCCCACTTTCCCCCGCGATCAGCCAGGTGCTGCCCTCGCCCATTTGCGCGCTGATCAGCGCGTCCAGGATCGCGGTGATCTCGCGTTCGCGCCCGATAAAGTTGGCCGCCTGTAAATAACTTTCACGGATAGGTGAGGTTTCCACCGGGTTTGGCAGTCCGAAGGCTTCGCTGATGAGATTGATCAGTTCGTGGGAATCGCGGTAACGCTGCTCAGGGGCGCGCGCCAGCATCCCGGCCAGGACTTTCTTGAGGGCGGGCGAGCCTTCCAGGCTGTCCAAATCGGGTACAAATTGAGTAATTTGGCTGAGAAGCGCGTTGACATCCTTGGCGCTGAACACGAGCGGCTTGCCCAGCAGTTCGTAAATGATGATCCCTGCGGCGTAGATGTCGGACGCTTCCGTGGCACTTTCCCCTGACCACAGCTCTGGGGCCATGTAGGTTAAGGTGCCCACGGCTACGCCCGTGTTTTGTCGCTGCTGTTTGGTTGTCGCCAAACCAAAATCCAGCACCTTAACAGTGCCGTCCGCCACCAGCACGTTGTCAGGCTTTAGATCGCGGTGGATGATGCCCCGGCGGTGCAGGTAGGCCAGCGCCTGGAGCATTTGTAGGACAAGCTGAATTTTCTGTGCAAGCGTCACTTTTTCGGCTGCGCGCAGAATAGTCGGGGCTGTCTCCAAAAGTTCCATTGTGAAGTAAGGCTGGCGTGATCGATCAAAACCGTAATCCAGAACGCTGATGATGTTCGGATGACGCAGCGACGCGAGTGTCTTAAATTCCTGTGCCAGGGCAATCCGGAAATCAACGCTGTCTCGCGTATCCTCCAGTTGATCGTAAAGGGCGTTCACTTTCTTCAAAGCGACCATCTGGCCGCTGAGGCGATCCAGCGTGCGGTAGACAACGCCCATACCGCCGTGCCCAATTTCCGCAACGATCTCGTATCTGCTGCTGACGACCTCGAACAAAGGCTTGGTGTCTTGCATGATGTTTCTTATTCCCGGTGTGGAGAAAGGATAAACCTAACTCAGTTGTTCAACGATTGCAATTTGCTATCTGGGTGTGGCTACCATCAACTCCCCTTAAATTATATTCACATTGGCCTGATCGCCAATTCGGCGTCACAGATCACTCTTGCCTTGATCGAAGCGACTTAACCAGCACGCCCAGGGCAATTTAAGACGATTGTTCAACACCTGAACTTCGCTACAACCCGCTGCGTCTGATTTACTTTTGTGATAGTCATCGCAGCGCAGTGTTGGTAGACTTGACAACATCGGCGTGAACATAGTTTATAGCAGGCTGTGAATTCATCATGGACAACTCACTGAGCACTTTCATCCCGATGGATCGCCGTCAGGCACTCGCTCGCAACGAAACCTTGCCGGAAAAAACTTACGGTTCGGCGCTTTTTGCGGACATTTCCGGTTTCACGCCGCTTACCGAGGCGCTCACGCGGGCGCTTGGCCCTCGACACGGCGCCGAGGAGCTGAGCCGCCAGTTGAACCGGGTCTACGACACGCTGATCGCAGAAATTGACCGCTATGGTGGCACTGTAATCGGCTTCAGCGGCGACGCCATCACCTGCTGGTTCGACGGCAACGGCAGGGCCGCTGACGATCCCACGACGCCCCTGCGCGCAGTCGCCTGTGGGCTGTCCATGCAAGAGGCCATGTCCGCCTATACAGCGGTGAAGCTGCCCGCCGGGGATGTGATCTCCCTGGCGATGAAGGCGACAGTCGCCACCGGTGCCGCGCATCGCTTCCTGGTCGGAGATCCGCAGATTCAGCTTTTGGATGCCATCGGCGGTGATACGCTGGCCCGTATGGCCGATGCTGAACACCTCGCTACACGCGGCGAGGTTCTCATAGACGAAGCTACCGCAGCAGTCCTCAAAGATCGCGTCGCTATTTCCGAATGGCGTACCCTCGAAGAGAAAAATGAGCGCTGCGCCGTCGTGCAGAAGCTGTTGGAAGACGTTGTGCCAACGCCCTGGTCGCCGCTCGCCGCTCCCCTCTCAGACGAACAGGAGCGGCCCTGGTTGCTGCGCGTCGTGTACGAAGAACTCACCGGTGGACTTGGGGAGTTCTTGACTGAACTCCGCCCCACCGTCTCGATCTTTATTCGCTTCACCGGGATCAATTACGACCTGGACGAAAATGCTCCTTCCAGGCTGGATGCGTATATCGCCTGGGTGCAGGACGTGCTGGCCGACTATGACGGCATCCTGGTAGACCTGACCATTGGTGACAAGGGCAGTTACCTGTACGCCAGCTTCGGCGCACCCACCGCCCATGAAGACGATCCGCGCCGGGCAGGCCTGGCCGCGCTGGCCTTGCGCACGCCGCCAACCGAATTGAACTACATCCAACCGGTACAGATCGGGATCAGCCAGGGCACCATGCGTACCGGCTTGTTCGGCGGCGACACGCGGCGCACCTATGGCATCCTGGGCGACGAGGTTAATCTGGCGGCACGCTTGATGCAGCACGCCCAGCCGGGCGAAATCCTGGTCAGCGGGCGAGTGCAGAAGGCCATCGCCCACGCCTTCGACCTCGAGCCGCTGGCCCCGGTCATAGTCAAAGGGAAGAGTGAACCCGTCCCGCTGGCCCGCCTGCTGCGCCGGACGCACGCCACCACGGAAAGCAACATATTCGCCGGAACGCTGATCGGGCGCGACGAGGAACTCGCACTGCTGAGCGCCTTCATCGAACCGATCTTCGAGAAGCGGTTTGGCGGCGTTGCCACCGTGTATGGCGAGGCGGGCATGGGCAAGAGCCGCCTGGTCTACGAACTGCGCCGCCAACTTGCGCAGAGCCATCATTTTAACTGGTTTAGCTGCCCAGCGGAGCAGCTCCTGCGCCAATCGCTGCACCCGTTCAAGTATTTTTTGCGCCAGTATTTTGAGCAGGACAGCGCCAATAGCGAGGAAGAAAACAAAGCCGCTTTCGAGGCGATGTTCGGTGGTCTGTCGGCTGCCCTGCGCGGGGCGGGTGAAGACGAATTGTGCGCGGAACTGGAGCGTAAACGCCCTTTCCTGGGCGCCCTGGTTGACCTACACTGGCAGGGTTCGTCCTACGAGGAGATGCCC
>DATGFK010000164.1:0-2440 GCA_035309185.1 Aggregatilineales bacterium | reverse complement strand
TGTATAAAGGTACGACAATCAGACTGGAGCCTTCGTAAGTGAACGAGAGCATCTGCGGGGCCGATTGCAATTCTGCATAAGTCAAAGCGGTACCAAGTGCAACCCCAGCGGCCACAAATGCGGCAAGCCGAGTAATCTGATCGTCATCAAAAGATTCTGGGAAATTGGCAACGACTGGAATACCATCCGTAGAGAGTAGCATTGATCCTTCGACATATGAATTTGTGTGTTGGAATTTCGACAAGATGCGTCGCAAATTCTCATTTTCGGCTTCGTAGAGCGGCATATCGCTGTACCTCTCGATATGTTCCTACAGTCCAATCATACAATAACTTCAGTGGGTTCGCGCTAAAATAGCTGTATGAAGCACATGGTGGAGCAGAAGATTGATGCAACCATTTGACCGTATTACGTTTGATCCGCACATCATGGCCGGGCAAGCGTGCATTCGTGGGATGCGCATACCCGTTTCTCTGATCGTTAATTTTGTGGCGCATGGTAAGCAACCAGGCGACATCATTCAGGAATATCCCGATCTGGAACCAGCGGACATCCAGCAAGCATTGGAATATGCCGCCTGGATAGCAAGAGAAGAAGTTGTTTGTGCTGAGCGGAGAGGCTGATTCTGATTGCGCTTCTGTCAATGGCTCGGCTGGGACAGACTACCGCTGGGCAATCTCAATCGTCTTGCCGGGCCGCTCTGGCCCCACGATCTGCACGTGGGCCGGTTCATACAGCGCATGGTAGTATGTGAAATACGGCATCGCGATCAGCGAATCGCCCAGGATGGTCGGATCGCTGGCTTTTTGTAGGGTGTCCAGCCGCCAGCGGTAATCGGCGCGGGGATCGGCAGCCGTTTTCAGTACGCCGCCCCGATACGCCGTCCAGGTAAAGGCCATATCGGTAACAGTCATGCTGTCCAGTGGACGGCTGCCCATGCGCAGCAGCGCGTAGTAGCGGGCCATGACCGCCGCATTGGCGATATCCAGCAGCCGGTAGCGGGTGCTCAGTTCGGTCAGGTCTCCGTCGCTGCGTGTCATGCTGAGGGTATAGAACGTCCGATAGAAGCTCGACGGCGAAAAGTCCGGGCCGAAGCTGGCAAGCGCGGGCCGCAGATGCTCAAAGTGGACTCCTGCGAAGGCCGATCCCGCTTCGATCCGGCTGAACTCGTCGCCCAGCGGCGAGACGACCAGGCCATCTATGACCGCATCGGTGAGGTGATAATCCAGATCAACTTCCAGGGCCATGATTCCCGACAGGAGTTCGGGCGGAATCTGAAATTCATGCGAGACACACGCGATCTGCGGTGTCCACGAATCATCCATTGCCAGCACTTGCTCCGGCGGGTAATAGTTTTCGTTGATGGCCCGGTAGCGCCTGTCGATCAAATCGTTCCAGCGGTAGCTCAGCCTGACCGTCTCAAGCGTCCCGCTGTGGTCAATAGGCGACACCATCTGCGCGCAGCCTCCGGCAGGCAAGGCGGCGTAGAGGCGTTCGACCTCGGCATCGCCGCCCTGCGCCGGAAACGAGGCGATCAGGACGATCAGCGCAGCGCGATACAGCCACGCCATCCAGACAGGCATACTCTCACCTCACCCAATCTACGTTGAGCACATCGGCGATAGGCGTGGCCTGGACATGGTGATCGGCAAAACGCATCACCATCAGCCGGTTCCGATCTGTCAGGTCCACAAAGGCCAGCCAGGAGCCGTCCTTGTTGAAAGTTGGACGCACCTTGAAGGTCGAGTCGACCAGGAGCGGCTGCACGTCGCCACTGCCGGGCAGCAGCAGATACAGGTTGCCATTCTGAGCGCTGAAGACGATGCTGGCAGCGTTGGGGTGGTAGTCGGCCCAGGTCACGTCGTCGTTGACGCTGGCGATGTCCCGACGCGAGGCCAGGCAGTTCTCAACGCCTGTACAGTCCGAGGCGATGGAGAAGAAAGCCGTGGCTGTGACGCCGGTCTTTTCTGCGATCAGGATTCGGTCGGTGGCCGGGTTGAAGCGTGCAGGCGCGACGATCTGCGGTGCGGTCAGCAACTTCACGAGCCGCTGGCTATCCAGCGCCAGGCTGTAGACGCTGTCGCCATCCGAGGCGTGTTCGATGACTGACAACTGCTTGCCGTCCGCGCTCCAGGAGGGCATCGCGGCGTGGGCCGTTCCTGCTACAGCCACCTCGGTTCGCCGCCCGTTATCGGATTGAGTCTCAAGGATTAACACGCCAGCCCGCACGTAGGCTAACGTAAGGCCATCTGGCGCGACGGCGACATCCTGGCCCTGTAACCCGCTGTTGAGGAAGACATTGCCGCCTGCGTCATTTTGCCGAATGGTGCCGTCGGCAGTGCCGATCACCAGCCGCGCGCCTTCCGGCAAGGCCGCCGACAGGCTGAGCGTCGGCGCCAACGTGGACGTGGCAATCGGCCCCACAGCCCGTGGCGTACTC
>DATGFK010000163.1:0-3738 GCA_035309185.1 Aggregatilineales bacterium | reverse complement strand
TCGTCCCGGCGCTGACCGGACATTCTTACCAGGAGCATTAAGGTTCATGACCACAACTTCGGAAAATATTACCGCCCTCAAGGGCCTGACGGTCGGCTTTATCGGCAGCGGGGTCATGGGCGAAGCCATGATCAGCGGCCTACTGAAGCAAGGCGTCCTGGAAGGCCAGCAGGTCATCGCGGCGGACGTGCTGGAAGAGCGCGGCCAGGAACTCAACCGCAAATACGGCATCCGCTGGACGCTGGATAATACGGAAGTGGCAGGCCAGGCCGACCTGCTGGTTCTGAGCATCAAGCCGCAGGCGCTGGACAAAGTGCTACCAGAATTGTACGAATCAGGCGGGGCAAAGCCCAAAGTCGTGTTGAGCATCATCGCCGGGGCCATGATCCATCAACTGAGCGAGGGCATGGGCAACCCGAACGTGGTGCGGGCCATGCCCAACACGCCAGCCCGCATCGGCCAGGGCATCACCGTCTGGACGGCGGCCAAAGAGGTTCCCGAAGCGCAGCGTGAGCAGGCGCGAGCAGTGCTGGCCTCGCTGGGCGATGAGATCTACATGGACGGCGAAGATTACCTTGACATGGCGACGGCCCTCAGCGGCACCGGCCCGGCCTACGTGTTCATGTTCATGGAAGCCATGATTGACGCGGGCGTCCACATGGGCTTTCCGCGCCGGATCGCGGAGCAGCTTGTGATCCAGACCATGCGCGGCTCGGTGGAATACGCGGCGGCCAGCAAAGAACACCCGGCGGCGCTGCGCAACCAGGTTACAAGCCCCGGCGGCACGTCAGCGGAGGCGATCTATCACCTCGAGAAAGGCGGCCTGCGCACGGTCATATCGCGGGCGGTGTGGGCAGCCTATCAGCGCAGCGTGGCGCTGGGCGCGGGCAAGAAGGTCAGTCACGGCGTGCCGCACGTCCGCAACCCCGACGATCTCGATCACGGGCGGTGAGAAGACAAGGCGCGTTGCCAAATAAACCAAATTCAATGAATCGGCTGTAAAATCTCAGTCCAGGACAGCAATTTCGCACGAGGGATAGTTTTGCCGATCACCCACAGAGTCTAATTGATGCCTATTCTGTTCGAGATCCTTGACCCTATGAGACGAAAAGTGATTTGTACAGACGATGTATGGCACAGTCACATTCTGACTCGTCATCCGATTATGCGTGGTCTGGAGAATGAAGTTAAATTAGCGATTGAAAAGCCGTCAATAGGGATATTTCAGGATTCCAGCCTATCTAGCCGTTCTATCTACTATTTAAGACAAACGGGAACGCCCCGTTACCTCAAAGCAGTTGTAGAATTTGATGACAACGATATTGGCGAAGTCATTACTGCTTTTCTCACTGACGCGCCAAAATCAGGAGAACGCTTAATATGGCCCTAGAGCGACTTGTTAAGACCAGCGACCTGAAAACTGGGTTCTTGGCCGATGCTGCGAAGAACAAACGGAAATCGCTTGACATTGATTATGATGCACGCTTTGATGCGCTCATGCTCCTGCTTGTTCCGCCAGAAACGGATACCATCGTTCACTACGTTGACGATCATGTTGCCCTATTATATCGGCCCGACGACCTGGAAATTGTGGGAATCCAGGTTGAAGATTTTGAGCGGAGTTTCCTACCCCAACATGAGGCGGTCAGCAAAGTGTGGCGCCTGAGTGACAGCAAAACAGATCTGAATGATCTCGGCGATCTGATAGTCATCTTTGACCGGATAAAACCCCAAGTTGCGAGAGAAGTAGTCAAAGCTACAGAAGATATTCTCGGTGAGCCAGGAGTCGAATTGGCCGCTGCGCTTGCATAAGCATTTGTTGGTGCCATATTGATAGCGGCTGGCACGTTGGGCTTCTACCCCTTCAAAAATGTATCCACGATGCGCACGAAGTCGGTGAGGCGTTCCTGGAAGGCAAAGTGGCCTGCGCCCTGCAACACGACCAGCCCCGCATCCGGGATTGCTTTCTCAAGCGCCTGGCCCTGCCACAGCGGCGTCTCCTGATCCTGGTCGCCCCAGATCAGCAGTGTCGAGGCGCGAATGCGTTTCGCGTAGGGCAGCAAGTCCTGCTGGATCACCTTGCGGAAGATCGGTTCCAGCGGCCCGGCAGCTTTGAGATCTGCCGACCCATAGCGATTGCGCCCCCAGCGGCGGAAACGTTCTTCATAGGATCGCAAGCCGGGCAGCGTCAGGGCTGTACCCACGGCTCGAAAGGCCGTCTGGCGAACTTGCTGACTCCTTGTCGGCGGAGTCAGGACTCCGGCGCTGTTGGTCAGGACGATCTTGTCCACGAGATCGCCGTAGTCCGCGCCCAGCACAATGCTAATCCGCCCGCCGAACGAATGCCCGATCAGGCTGACCGGCTTCAGCCCCGCTTTCTCGATGTAGGCTGCCACCAGCCGGGCATATTCCGGCACACCCCACACATCGGCGGGAAGCGTACTGCGCCCGAAGCCTGGCAGATCGATGGCATGGACGTTGTAGCCCAGCGGCGCAAGGCGATCTGCTACCGACTGCATATTCTCAAGCTGCAAGCCCCAGCCGTGCAGCAGCAGAACCGGGCGACCCTGGCCCCTGCTTTCGGCGGCGATGGTCAGACCGTTGACGGCGTGTAAGGTGATGCTCATCTTCAGCGACCACCACGCTCGATCTTCGCGCCGAGGGTGATCAGCTTGTCAAGCACGTGATCGAAGTTGCGCCCAAAGATCTCTGCGTTGTCAATCACCGTCGTACCGTTGGCACACAGCGCCGCGCCCAGCATCGCCAGCCCGGTGCGCACGTCAGGATTGTCCACGTACTCGCCTTGCAGCGGAGTCGCGCCGATCACAATGGCCCGGTGCGGATCGCACAGGACGATCTGCGCGCCCATCGCGTTCAGGCGGTCTGTGAACAGCATCCGGTTGTTGAACAATTTTTCGTGGATCAAAAACGTTCCCCGGCTCTGCGTGGCGACGACGGCAGCCATTGGGATCAGATCGGAAGGGAAGCCGGGCCAGGGCGCGGAATCAATGGGCATGTCCGCATCTTCTTCGCGGCTGGAAGCCTCGAAGCGCTCGTGAACCGGCACCACGACGGCATCCGTATCCAGGCTGATCTGCAAGCCCAGCCGTTCGTAAACTTTGGCGATCAAACGCATGTCGCGCTTTCGCGTGCCCTCAATGGTCAGCCGCCCGCCGGAGAGCGCCGCCATCGCCGCGATACTGGCCGCCTCGACGTGATCGGGCGAGACGGCGAGTTCAGCGCCATGCAGCGAATGGCTGCCCTGTACCGTCAGCAGATTAGAGCCAATACCGTCAACGTGCGCACCCATCGCCGCCAGGAGATTAAGCACGTCCACCACATGCGGCTCCGAAGCCGCATTGACGATGGTCGTGCGTTTGCCCAGCAGCGCAGCCAGCATCGCGATTAGCGTTGTGGCTGTGACGCTCGTCTGGGTCAGGATCACCTCGCGCTCATCCCAGGGCGTAGCCTCGAGGTCAATCACGCCGCCAGAGATCGTGACCTGGACGCCGAGATCGCGCAGGGCGGTGAGGTGCGTGTTCAGGCGGCTGACGGCGTAATCCACGGCGATGCGGACGTGGCGGCGACGAGCCAGGATCGGGCCGACGAACAGCAGAGTCCCGGTCACGGTATCGCTGTATTCACGTTCCAGGCCGCGACCATCCACCGGCCCGGAATCCAGCAGCAGGCGATTCCCTTCGCGCCGCGCGACCATGCCCAGCGCCGTCCCGACTTCGA
>DATGFK010000162.1:0-2283 GCA_035309185.1 Aggregatilineales bacterium | reverse complement strand
AAGAAAAGTATGACTTCCTGGTCACGGTTGGCTTCCTGCTTGGCGGGGCAACCGCCAAGGTCGCCCTCGCCAATCCGAACGTCAATTTTGCTATCGTGGACTACTCTTACCCTGACTGCTTTGGACCTGCAAAGCCCGGTGTAGACTGCGGTTCGGATAAGCCTATCCCCAACGTGCGTGGTCTGACTTTCCAGACCGACCAGGCCGCCTTCCTGGCCGGCTACCTTGCCGCTGGCATGACTAAGACAGGCAAAGTCGGCACCTTCGGAGGCCTACCAATCCCCACCGTCACGATCTTCATGACCGGCTTCCAGTCTGGCGTGGATTACTACAACTCCAAGCACAACACCAAGGTCGCGGTACTGGGCTGGGACTCCAAGACGCAAAAGGGTCTGTTCACCAGCGATTTCAACTCTCCTGACAAGGGTCAGCAGGACGCTAAATCTTTGATTGATGAAGGCGCGGACATTGTTATGCCAGTCGCAGGTTCGACGGGCAACGGCGCCTTTACGGCAGCCAAGCAGGCGGGCAATGTGTGGGCTATCGGCGTTGACCAGGATCAGTGCGTCACGGTTCCCGACGCCTGCCCCGTGCTGTTGACCAGCGTTGAGAAGGTTATCAATGTGGCCGTCTACAACAGCGTTCAGGATCAGATCAACGGCAAGTTCCAGGGCGGCACGAACTACGTCGGCACACTGGACAATAAGGGTGTAGACATCGCGCCCTTCCACGACAACGACAGCAAGGTTCCTGATGCGCTCAAGGCAGAACTGGCCCAGGTCAGGGCTGACATCATCAGCGGCAAGGTACCTACGGGTGTGCCGTCACTGGCGCCAGCGCCAGCCGCTACGATGGCGGCAACAAAAAGCTAAGTAACGATCTCAAGTTATTTCCATCATCTCGGTTGGGGACTCTGGCCTTGTCAGAGTCCCCAACGCCAATAAACTTCACCTGGTCTGTTTAATATGCCGCCTATTCTTGAACTTAAGGATATTACGAAACGCTTCCCCGGTGTCGTCGCCAATGACCACATCAGCCTGACACTGGAGAGTGGGGAAATCCATGCGCTGCTGGGCGAAAACGGCGCAGGGAAAACCACGCTGATGAATATTTTGTACGGCCTGCTCCATCCCGACGAGGGCAGTATCATCGTTCGTGGGCAGGAGGTGAGACTCTCCTCGCCCCGTGAAGCCATAAAACTCGGAATTGGCATGGTTCACCAACACTTCATGCTGATCCCACCCTTTACTGTTACCGAGAATGTCATGCTCGGCGATGAGACGATCAAAAACGGCTTTCTGGATCAGTCCAGTGTCGCTGAACGTATCCGCGAAATCTCTCAGCAATATAGCCTTGATGTTGATCCAGCCGCCTACGTTCGGAATTTATCTGTCGGCGCGCAGCAGCGTGTCGAAATCATGAAAATTCTGTACCGTCACGCGGACATCCTGATTCTTGACGAACCGACAGCAGTTTTGACGCCCCAGGAAGTCGAAGACCTTTTCAAAGTGATTCATGAATTAACGGCTCAGAATGCCGCAATTATTTTTATCTCGCACAAACTTAAAGAAGTCATGGAAATCGCCGACCGGGTGACGGTTTTGCGTGGGGGGCGGGTAGTCGGTACCACGCGGCCTTCAGAGACGACGCCTGCGATGCTGGCACAGATGATGGTAGGCCGGGCCGTCGCCCTGGAAGCCGTCAAAGAGCCAGCAAAGCCGGGTGAGGTCGTTTTGCAGGTGGAACACCTCCAGGTGTTGGACAACCGAAAGAACGCCGCCGTACAGGATGTCTCATTTGAAGTCCGTTCCGGTGAAGTGCTGGGCATCGCAGGCGTACAGGGCAACGGGCAGACTGAACTGGTTGAGGCGCTGACCGGACTGCGGCCTGTCGCGGTGGGGACAGCAACCATTCTCGGCCAGGACATCACTCACGCCACGTCCCGCCAGATTTTCGAGCTTGGCGTGGCTCACGTTCCCGAAGACCGGCAGGCCGATGGCCTGGTGTTGACCTATTCAGTTGAAGATAACATGGTGCTGGATCAGTATTACGGCCCTCCTTTTGCGAAGGGTTTGGTTCTGGATCGCCCGACCATTCAGCAACAGGCCGCATCCCGTGCGAAAGAATACGACGTGCGGACTCCCAGCCTCGACACCCACGTGGCGAATCTTTCCGGCGGGAACCAGCAGAAAGTGATCGTCGCCCGCGAACTTTCACGCCCGATTGAACTGCTGATCGCCTCACAGCCGACGCGCGGCCTGGACGTGGGCAGTATTGAATATA
>DATGFK010000161.1:0-18739 GCA_035309185.1 Aggregatilineales bacterium | reverse complement strand
CGGTTTACAAGCGTCCGGCGATCATCGTCATCACGGCTTACGGCGATCCCGCCAACCGCCTGATGGGCAAACTCCAGGGTGTGGAAGAATATCTGATCAAGCCCTTCACGACAGAAGAACTGCGACGCCTGGTCGGCCAGGTGCTCGGCATAAAGGTGGACAAGAAACCGTAACTTGAGCTGGCTGGAAGTTGTACTTCGCGGGCTGGTAGTGATCGTCTGTGTGCTCGCCCTGCAAGACGCGCGCTGGGAAGTTGCTCCGCAGGCCATCGCTGCGGGAGATCAGGCTATCGGCGAGGAATCGCCTGACCGGGCCATTGCTTACTACGAGCGGGCACTGGAAGCACAGCCAGGTGATAGCCAAATCATCGAGCGGTTGATCAACGGTGCCTATCAGGCCAACCGCCCTGACCTGGCTCACCAGTTCGTGAGGCTGTTGTCTGCGCGCCCGACCACAGGTTCGGGTGGGGCACAGGACGTATACCGGAGGATGGCCGACCTCGCGCTGGCAGAGAACAATTCGACGATGGCCGCTTTTTACTGGTGGGCGTCGCTGTCGGGGGGCAGGCAGGATGTGCCCGCGCTGCGCCAGCTTGCCGGACGCGCCATTGATGGACAGGACTGGACAACTGCGCTGGACATGCTGACACGGCTACTCAAAGTAGCACCAAACGACGGGCTTGGACAATACGAATTGGGGCTGACGCTGCTGCCCACCGACTCGCAAACTGCTTTTACCTACCTTGATCAGGCTGCTGCCGACCCGCAGTATCATGACAACGTGACAGCGCTCCACGCTGCGCTGTCCTCCCACATCCCTCAAGGCTCGTCTTCCGTAAGTCAGACGGACACTCTTCAAACCACCGATTTTCAGATCGGGCTGACCCTGATGAGCCTGCAAGCCTGGCCTTACGCGGCGCGGGCGCTGGCGACAGCTATTGAGCGCGGGAACAATTCTGCTGCGGCTTATGCCTTTTTCGGCGTGACCCAAGATCAACTGGAACGTGATGGCTGGCCGATGATTCAGCAGGCATTAGCCAGCGCGCCGCGCGATCCGACGGTCAATTATGCCGCTGCGCTGCATTGGCGACTGGTCGGAGACACAGAACGAGCGCTGGCCGCTCTTTCGCGGGCAGAAGCCCTTGATCCGCGAAACCCGGCCGTTGCCGCCGAGTACGGCCTTAACTACCGCACGCTGGGCCGCCTGGACTACGCTGCCGTATGGTACAATTTTGCAGTCGTCCTTGCGCCTGATAATTCGTCGTTTCGTAGCCTGTTAGCCCGCTTTTATGCCGATACGCATTACAATTTACAGAGCGGCGGCCTGGACGCAATCCGAGCCATTGCAAACCAGTACCCGAACGATCCTGAAGTCCATACCAGCCTGGCCTGGGCACTGTTTTCAACCGGCGCGATTGACGACGCGGGCAGCGAATTGAACCGGGCGCTGGCGCTCGATCCCACAAATATGCGGGCGCATTTCTATCTCGGAATCTACTATGAATACCGGGGCAATTTGGCGGACGCCAGGGCTGCCTATGAGTACGTTTACCAGAACCCGGACAACAATGCCTTTGCAGACCTGGCGGGCGCGGCACTTAAGCGGATCGGCCCGGGCGCTGACGCGGGAAAAGCGCAACCCTGACGAGTTACCTACGGGCATCGTAGAAGCTTTTTCTCGTGCTAAAATTGAGAGTTGATCACGCTAAACGGAACACGAAGCAGGCCTCGTCCCTGCAATCGCTCTAAGACACTGAGAGACAAGTATAAAAACATGACTGAAACACAATCCCTGGACTCGCCAGAATTGCAAGCCCAAACAGCGGCTGCCGACCAGGCAACCGAATCGGGTTCGGGCGGCTGGTCGCTGTCACTCTTCGCCTGGTTGCTGATCGGGCTGCTGGCGGTGATTGCGCTGCTGCTTCTCGTCAATGCGGGCATCTTCATCGTCACGAAGCTAGATCGTCCCAAGGTAGCCGCCTCTGGCGCCCTGCTGTACGCCTCGGACTTTGGCAGCGCCTCTGACGAGTGGTACCAATACCAGAGTCTGGACTCTGCTCAGGTCACCAGCGGTGGGTTACACATTGTCTTGGGCGATGCCAAGGGCATGTATTCTCCCTTGCGCTTCGACTTCGGAGATTTCGACGTGCGTGCCAACGCAACACGCCTCCAGTCACCTGACCCGTACGACCAGTCTGCACTGATCTTCCGCTACCAGGACCCGTCAAACTTCTACGCGCTGCTGATCCGGGGCGACGGCAGCTACAGCGTCGAACGCCACAAAGACGACCAGATTGACGTGATCAGCCAGTTTCATGCTCTGTCTGCCATCCTGACCGGGCCTGGAATGACCAACCTGTTGCGCGTGGTCGGCAAAGGCAACCACTACAAATTCTACGTCAACGACCAACTGCTGACGCTTTGCCCGTCAGGGCCGGGCAAGGCGAAGTCCACCTGGAACGGCGACCAATGCCTCAGCAACAACCGTCAGACCGTCACCGAATGGGTGGATGACGCGCTGTCGGATGGCAAGATCGCGGTTGGGGCGCGTGCCAATGCGCCGGGCGTTGAAATCGCCTTCAACGACATCCTGGTCTACGCGCCGTGATCGTGCCCCGCATCATAAGTGCAGGATGTTCCAACCCACGGAGTCGGCCCATACGGCGTATAATAGTGATCAGGTATGTCAGATCAGATCGCGCTGGAGGCCAAGCATGATGTCCAGGTTTTTTCGGCAGGTGTGGCTCATTGTCATTGGCGCTATAGCCAGTACGATACTGGGCTGGCTTCTCCTTGAACAGATTGAACGCGAGCGGCAGCGCCAGGAAGCGCTGGCAGCGGAGCGGGAGGGGTTGGTTGTAATGCCGCCCGCTCCGGTTTCGCCGTCTCAACAGCCAGCGAAAGCTATCAGGCCACCGCTGCCGGCCGCAGCCCCTCCCAAAGAGGAGGCGCCGCCAACGCGGGAAGTGCC
Source organism: Aggregatilineales bacterium (assembly GCA_035309185.1). Taxonomy (GTDB): domain Bacteria; phylum Chloroflexota; class Anaerolineae; order Aggregatilineales; family UBA2796; genus DATGFK01. Next base: position 15,769 of record DATGFK010000161.1, on the reverse strand, counting down.
CGCAGCCAAAGTTCAGCCGCCCAGGCAGCCCGACGATTTCACACAGATAAAAGGCATTGGGCCGGCCTATGCCCGCGCGCTCAATGAGGCCGGTATTCATTCGTATTCAGAGTTGGCAATGCAGAAGCCCGCCGAACTACTCAGCCATTTGAATTCGCGCGTATCTATTGAACGTGTCCGCGAGTGGATCAAGCAGGCCAAGCAATTATCCGCGGACGAGAATAGCAGTTAGGCAAAGGCGATGAATCCACCCAATACAGCCCGGCCAACCGGGATCACCCTCGATAAGACAAAGGGGGAGCTGGTGATTACCTGGTCGGATCAATCCACGTGCCACTATCCCCTCAGCAACTTGCGTGAAGCCTGTCCGTGTGTCGAATGCCGGGGTGGACACGAAAATATGGGCCGCCACACCGACCCGGATAACATTTTGTCGCTGACTCCCTCGCGTTCGTATCGGATCGAAACAATTGAGTTTGTGGGCACCTATGCGCTGACTCCTTACTGGGACGACGGGCATCATACTGGCATTTATACCTGGGAATACCTCAAGCGTCTGTGCGTCCCAGAGGCCAGCGGCCAGCCATGAATCAGGAGCTGAATATGCTGTCCCCATTTTCCTTGCCTGAACACAGCCAGCTCTACACCGAGGCGATTCAGTTGCTCGACAACTGCCTGGCGCAGAAAAACACGGATCGATTGGTTGCCTTTATCCAGCAGCAGGTCATTGTCGAGCCGCCCGACCTGGATTTCTTGCGCGATTTCTCGGAAGCGCTGAGCCAGCGTGTGCTGGCGCTGCGGACGAATCTCTACGATATACGCGACAACGTGGTCCGGGTTTTTGGGAAAGACTACAACATAGACATTACGCCGCTCACGCCGCCAAATGCGATTGAACGGTACTATACGCTTCCGCCTGACAAGGTGATCGCTTACATCCGCAAGCAGCCGAACCTTCCGTCCGACAACGATCTGCGAATGCTCACCAAACTGCTGGAAATATCGCTCATGACGGCCTCCCGTATTACTGCCGAAGTTATGCTGGCACGGGAACTGGAGGCGCTTGTGCGCGATTGGCAAGAAGCGCTCAGCAACAGCCTGGGCCGCCGATCCTGGCCGGAAGAACAATCGCGCCAGGGCCACGTTCACTGATTTTTAGTGATCTCTGCATCCATGCTTAGCTGCACCGGAAAAGAGATACCCGGGCCGGGCACGAAATCAGAAGGTTAAACGTAACCACGGCAAGATGAACTGGCTCATGTATCGTTTTTTTCTGGTCTTAGGTCTAATAGTATGTTTGTGTAGCCTGATGGTTGTGTCTGCCCGTACGGTCGCCTCCGCGAAATCGTCGGTGGTGGGAGTGCTGTTTACCAATCCAGACGGATCGGTTTGTCAAATGCCCTGTATTTTCGGCATCAGGCCGGGAAAGACGAAATTTGGCGAGGCGTTGACAATGCTGCATGAACATCCGGTGACGTACAATCTAAGAACTATCAATCTTCGTGCAGCAGGGAGTTCTGGTGCTCAATCAGTAATCTTTATCGGTTCATCAGGCGGAATCTACCTGGATTCCGATACACAACTGGAGCCTGTCGTTCGCATCGCCCTAGTCCTTTTTTCCCTTGACAAGGCTGAAGAATATGTCAGTTACTGGACTGTTCTCAACTGGGGTGTGAAGGATATACCCTCGACACCAAGCTTCGATAGGATAATCCAGTCTGCGAAACTAGGCGATGTATTAGAATATGTTGGTAGTCCATCTGATTTGTCCGCACATTTTGTCGCTAACACTAGAACTCTCGATCTGTATTACCCTCAATTGCAAAGCGTTGTAACGCCCTCGGATGCCCAGCTCGGAGCCACAATAGATTATTGGGCTTTTTACACTCCTCTCGTCTTCGGGTCAATCTATCCTGACAACCGGGAGACGCCCTTAATTCCGTGGCAGGGACTACCTCTCTTGCGTCGTGTCAGAAATTGTCTTGAACAGTCAGATAATTACCTGCTTAATCCAATGTGGGTGTGTTTTGTTAAACCCTGAATCGGGTATCATTGTGAACGGATACTCGATTCTATTCGTTCAAGTCCTCAATGGTTCAATCCAATAACCCACTATGTCCATTCCATACGAACACCTGCTTCAGGAAATTCTGATCGACGAGAAGACCCTCCAGAACCGCATTGCTGAACTCGGCGCGCAGATCAGCCGGGATTACGCCGGAATGAAACACCTGCTGTTTGTTTGCGTTCTGAAAGGCGGGGTAATGTTTTTGACCGATCTGACTCGCCATATTGATGTCCCCCACGCCATTGATTTTATGGCGGTGTCCAGTTACGGGAAGCACGCCCGCGAAACAACCGGTGTGGTGCGTATTGACATGGATTTGCGGCAGGATATCCAGGGACGGCATCTGGTGCTGGTTGAAGATATTGTAGACAGCGGGCATACACTGGCCTATCTGCGGGGGCTGCTCATGGCCCGCAAACCAGCCAGCATCAAGATATGCACGCTGCTGAGCAAACCGTCGCGCCGCCAGGTAGACGTTCCGATTGATTACCTGGGTTTTGACATCCCTGACAAATTCGTCTTTGGCTACGGCCTTGACCTTGACGAGCTTTACCGCAACCTTCCCTTCGTTGCCGTGGCTCGCGCTGGCGTATCTGGCGAGTCCGAGTAGTCTGTGGAAAGTCCATTCCCGGTTTTACCCGCACAACCTGCTCCGTTCCTGCTGGGCTGGCCTTCGATCCTGGATCGCATCCGTGAAGCGCTGGCCGAGCGTGACGAGGCGATTTATCTGGTGGGTGGAGCCGTGCGGGATGCGCTACTGCGCCGACCCATCCATGACCTGGATTTTGCAACCGACGGCGATGGACGGCGCATCGCCAAGCGCATCGCGGATCGGCTGGAGGGCGCCTACTATCCCCTGGATGCTGAGCGGCGTGTGGGGCGGGCAATTGTGCAGCACGAGAGCCAGGAATATGTGATAGACGTGGCGGCCTTTCGGGGCCTTTCGCTGCTGGCGGACCTGTCCGGGCGTGACTTCACACTCAACGCGATGGCTGTCGCGCTGGACGGCCAGATGCAGACGATCCTCGATCCACTGGACGGCTTGCAAGATTTGCGCCAGAAACGCCTGCGACGCTGTTCGCCCAACTCTATCTCCGATGACCCGATACGCGCCCTGCGCGCCGTACGGCAAAGCGTGGCTTTGGGCCTGCATATCGAACCAGAAACGCGCGCTGACCTGCGTCGGTTCGGGCCAGGAATTAGCGGTGTTTCCCCGGAGCGCGTCCGCGACGAGTTCATGACGATACTCGGCGGGCCGCGTCCGCATGGCGCGCTGCGTATCCTGGACGCGCTTGGGTTGCTGTCGCTTATCCTGCCTGAGATCGAGGCGATGCGGGGAATCGAGCAAAGTCTCCCTCACATTCATGACGTGTGGGAGCATACCCTGAACGTGGTCGAGCGGTTGTACGGCATTCTGATGACCATCAGCCCGGCGCGAACGGAAGAAAGCGCAGCGGATGGCGCTCTGGGGATGGTCGTGTACCTGCTGGATCGCTTTCGGTCTCAGCTTCAGGCATACGTCGAAAGGCCACTGCCCAACCATCGCAGCGTCCAATCGCTGCTGATTCTCTCAGCGCTGCTGCATGACTGCGCCAAGCCCCTCACCCGAAGCGTCGCTGACGACGGGCGTATCCATTTTTATGAGCATGAAATTCGTGGCGCGGAGCTTGCCGAGGAGCGAGCATTCGCGCTCCGTCTGAGCAATGAAGAGGCGGTACGCCTGGCGACCATCGTTCGTCACCACATGCGCCCGATGATGCTGCGTGAGACGGCTGCGCTGTCGCGCCGAATCCTGCACCGATTCTGGCGGGCCACTGGCGAGGCGGGCGTAGATGTGTGCTTGCTGACGATGGCGGACTACCTGGGTATGGTGGGCGTGACATTGGTTTTGCAGGACTGGATCGCTTACCTGGAAGTGGTAGGCAGCTTGCTGGATGGCTATTTCAACCAGCGTGACACAGTAGTCGCGCCACAGCCCCTGTTGACAGGCCGGGAATTGATGGACAAACTTTCGCTGCCGCCAGGGCCGGCAATCGGACGCCTGCTGACAGCACTCAGCGAAGCCCAGGCCAGCGGCGATATCTCAAGCGCCGCCGAGGCGCTGGCACTGGCACAGTTTTTGCAACATTTGCCAAAGGCTCAAGATGCCGAGGGCGATGACGGCGCCGACGGGATTACGCCTGCGTCTCCCCGCACGTAGCCGAGGTCTTGCAGGCGCTGTTGAGCGTCTTCTTCCGGAACTTCAAAGCGCATACTGATGGTAATAGGCGAACGGTTGGCAGCGGGGAGCCGATCCAGCATACTACGCGGCATCAGGATCGCCCGTGCCAGCGCGCGCAGTCCTTCGTCCGTACTGGCGACGGCGGGCAGTTTGCGTACTTCGCCCCAGTCGCAGCGGACCGCGCAGCGCGCCAGCAGGCGCGCCACTGACATGCGGGGGCTGTAGCGCTGTTTGACGTTGATGAAGGCCGTGGAAAGCTCGGCTAGATTGACTTCCTTCCACATCCCTGGCCTGGGCCGCTGCAACATAATCTCCACGGGAACGGGCGGCTCCGTCACATCGAAGGCGACCATGAGATCGTTGATGGCGGACTCGATGATGGTTAACGATTCTTCTGGCATTTCAAAATCTCCCCACAAGGCGATCACGAAGTTCAGGGTCTCAATCAATCGCCAGGTCGTTCAAAAAACCATAACAGGGTATGACCGTACCGTCGCTCGTCAAAAGGCACAAGCGTTTGTAAAGCGACTTCTTTTTGCTCCTCAGGATCGATCTGTACAATGACAATGGCATCCGGTTCCAGATATGCCGCGTTGGAATCAAGTGCCCGCAGCGTGTCCAGCCATAAGTCTTTATACTGCGGTGGCGCGATGTAGATGTACTCGAACGCCTGTGTTGGCTCTTTGCGGAGAAAGTCCCGCACGTCTTGCCGAACGATCCTGGCCCGCTCAGCCAGTCCCGTCAGGGCAAGATTCTCCTGGATGACCCGGACGGCGGGATTCGCATTTTCGACAAAGACGACGGAATCCGCGCCCCGGCTCAATGCTTCGATACCGACGCTACCTGTTCCAGCGTACAGGTCGAGGAATGTCGTACCCACAATATTATCGCTCAGAATGTTGAACAGCGCCTCTTTTACCCGATCCATGATCGGGCGAGTACCCTCACCGGGTACCCGCTTAAGCTGGCGGCCCCTGGCTGTTCCGGCAACCACACGCATAGGCATAACAGGATTCTCCGCTCGGTTAGACGATCTCAGGCTGTGCCATCTACGACATCCCGCACGGCGCGGAGATTCGAGCTAGGCGAGGTGATCATTGCCACACAGCCGGTAGACAGGATAAAGCGCTTCCCATCGGTTTTCTCAAAAGCATCGCGCGCCTGAGCACGCACTTCGGCGGGGGTGCCGTTATGCACCGAATCCCAATGGCCCAACCCGCCGCACACGGCTCCCCGAAACTTCCGCTTTCCGGTGGCAAGGTCGGGGTCGGTCTCGCGGTCATGCCAGTTCAGGCTCTGAACCGGGTAATCCGTGACCAGGTCAAACATGGGCGCATCGCCATGCAAATGCAGCATATTGAACCACCAATCGCGGTTCAGGGCCTGCAAAATGCGCAGATCGTAGGGACGGCCAAAGGTTCGATATTCCTCTTCGCTCATCAGTGCGTAAGAGGCGTGCTGCACGGCATAAAAAATGCCAGACAGACCGCTGCGCCGGAGGGCATCCAGGAAGCGCAGGATGCTCTCGGTAATGGTGTTCAGGCCCGTGATCAGCCGGTTCGGATCGGTGCGCATATGGGTCAGGAGCGTGGCCTCGCCCGAAATATTCTTGGCCTGCGCCAGGGGGCTGAAGATCGTTTGAAGGATCGGCGCCTCGTCGCCCAGGGCCGACTTCAGGAGACCAACAGCTTCCACCTGACGGGCCAGCGCGCCTTTGGTGGGGTCGAGGACACGCAGTTCCGTCCAGTCCAGCGAGCGACTGACGGCATGTTTGGTGTATTCGCGGGTGCCTTCGAGATTGCCAACCCAGCGATCCTGCACGCCAAAATCCGTGATGCAGAAACTGCTGGCCGGGGTGAACTTCACAAAATCCCAGTCATATTGGCGCTGGAACGCCACGGTGGCTGCCACCAGGTCGCCCGGACGCTGGTCATCGCCGGGCCAGTGCCGCCACAACGAGACAGGAGCGCGATCAGTAGGTTCCCCTGCGAAGGTCTTTTCGAGGCGTTCACGTTTGGTCAGCGCTGCATTTTGTGGCATAGGCGAGTTTTTCTCGGTTCAGGGTGTCGAATTCACATCAAGGCCAGTTGGTGATCGATCAATTGCGAAAGCATCGCCAGGCGCTGGTTCAGATCGCCTTGATCGTCTCGTGCCTTCTCGATGAGGGATCGCGCTTTATGGAATAGTTTCGCCGCTTCCTGTGTCTGCCCCGTCAACCTGTAACACACGGCGAGATTGTAGTTAGCTTCAATGTGTTCCGGCCAGCGCTGTACAAATTCTGACAGGATGCGTATGGCCGACTCATTGTCGCCGTGCAGGTGATACGTGAAGGCTTCGTTGACCAGGTTTTCGTTCCCGACCTCTTGCGTGTCTTGCTTTGCTTGCTCTTCCATCCACCACCTCCTAAGTCCGTAAAAGCATGGATGAGGACAAAGAAAGCATCGCCAATGAAAGCCTGCGGGGGCTTAGACGCTGTGATCAGTGTTCCAGTGGATTATAACACTGCGCGAAGGTCAAGGTTCCCAGAGACGCAGAATTCGTGAAGTTTTGGCGAAGTTCCGTGCAAGATTGCAGCACGGATGATAAACTCCCAGCATCTCGATCTCGAATTAGAGTTGCAAAGTTATCCTGAAATGCCCGATACGCTGCTTCTGCCTGCCCATATTGCCGCTTTCCTGCTGGGCGTGATCCTGGTACTTGGGACGTGTGCGTCCGCCATCCGTACTTTTGTCCTGCCACGCAGCGTGCGCGACAGCATCACCAATGCCGTGTTCAGGTTCTCGCGGAAGGCGTTCGACGTGTTGAGCTGGTGGGCCAAAACTTACGAGCAGCGCGACAGCGTGATGGCCCTTTTTGCGCCCATTACGCTCATGGTACTGCCCATCCTGTGGCTCATCCTGGTCATGTTCGGTTACATGTCTATTTACTGGGCGATGGGTACGCAAAGCCTCTCCGATGCACTCATGGCAAGCGGATCGTCGCTCTTGACGCTTGGCTTTGTGCGCATGGACAGCACCGGCTTGACTCTGCTATCGTTTAGCGAGGCTGCCGTCGGCTTGATCCTGATCGCGCTGCTTATCGCTTACCTGCCCACGATGTACGCCGCTTTTGCGCGGCGGGAATCTGCGGTGACCCTGTTGGAAGTACGGGCCGGTTCGCCGCCCTCCGCCATCGAACTTTTTGCGCGTTATACCCGTCTAAAGCGCTTGGACAAGCTGAACGACCTGTGGGCGCAGTGGGAAACCGTCTTTGCTGACCTGGAAGAGAGTCATACTTCGCTGGCTGCGCTGGCCTTCTTCCGCTCACCGCAGTCACATCGTTCGTGGGTCACGGCAGCGGGTGCGGTGCTGGATTCGGCAGCGCTGGCGGTGACGACCATTGATATTCCGCACGACGTGCAGGCAGACTTGACCATCCGGGCGGGCTACATCGCCTTGCGGCGCATAGCGGACGCTTTTGGGATCAAGTATGAGGAACACCCCGACCCCGCCGACCCGATCAGTATCTCGCGAATTGAATTCGATGCCGCCTGTGCCGCCCTGGCCGAACAGAATGTGGCCTTAAAGGCTGACCGTGATACAGCCTGGCGAGGATTTGCAGGCTGGCGAGTCAATTACGATACGGTGTTGTTGCGACTGTGTGCAATTACAATGGCGCCCTACGCGCCCTGGTCATCGGATCGCTCGATCCTGCCGAAGCGGCGCGCCAAGCATTTCAAGAAAAAAGACAGGGTAGAGATAGCACAAAAAAATCAGGCGGGGAATTGATCCTCCGCCTCATAAGAGATTTCCTGGTCTTATAACCTTCGTGCAGGCTACCCACTCACCACATCCGACGGCCCGGATTGTGCATCAAATTCTTTCTGGCCGTAACTCTGTCCATCAGCCAGTTTGCCGGAAGCATCAAGGTGGAGTCGAGTCACGCTGTACTCACCCAGCGTGATTGATTTACCGCCAACCGATAGGGATATGGGCTGCGCAGTCGTGTTGATCAGCACTTCAATAGCTTCGTCCGAATCGCCCTGCGAATGATAACCAATCAGACCCGCAGGAAGCCCAGAAGGCGTATCCACGCTTGACCCCAGGCCCGAAAAGGCGTGAATCGCGTAGTAGGTCGGGTGAGGGTTGCCATTGTCGTCGAGGATTCCCAGCCCGCCATTGCGCGTGGCCGTCCAGGGGATCACGGCGGCAACACCTTGCTGTGCCGCTTTGCCAATGATGTCTGCCAGCCACAGTCCCGCGAAAAGGCCACTGGGGTTGGCTTTGGTGCTGCCGCCGCTGACGTAGCTCAGGTTGATCTCGTTGATCATGAGTGGCACGTCGCGCTTGAGTGTATCGTGAATGTAAGCCTGAATCTGAGCGATGTTTTTGGCGAACACGTCGGCATTGGCAAAAATCTGGTCTGGGGTCAGGTCTTCGCTTCCATATGGGTAAAAATGCAGCGTCACGACTTTTACCATATCGCCATTGGCTTTCAGAAACGTGGTGAACCACTGCCATGCCCGCGAAGACTCATAATCCGAAGTGATATTCAGGCTCACATCCGGGCCAACCAGCGTAATGCTGGGATCGGCTGCCAGCATGGCCTGGGCATCGGTGCGCCAGCCTTTGACGTAATCGTCTACCGTTATGGAACTGTGGTGGGAGGCCTGGAAGAGTTCCGGTTCGTTCCCAATCTCCCAGTATTTAATGCCCAGGTTGCTGTCAATGTTGACGCTCTTTAGCTCCTGGGCAGCCTCGTCTGGTGTTTCATATAAGAAAGGAACCTGGTACAACGGTTCGGCATGATTGATGGCTCGCGTCTCGCTGACAAAGCGCTGCACCAACCCAACAGGATTATCCGACGTATCTGAACTGTTGCCGCCCCACCGCACAATGCCAAGTGGCAGAAAGCCTAGCAGGGCACGCTCGTTGTCGCGCCACAGCGGAGTGTAGTAATTCACGCCGAGCAGCATAGGCGTTTTTGCTTGCGGGGCCGCCGTCTGCGACGGCTGTGTAAAGGCGAGGCTCAGCAGGCTAACAGCAGCCAACAGACGGAACGGAACGACTCGCTTTCGCAGCATTTCACTTAATCCCTTTAGGCATAACCAACCCACTTCGGCCAGTATCGTAACTCGCTAGGGCGCCGGCGTCGCTGGTACGTTTGTTGGAATGGTGCTTGTTGTGGTCTCAAGAAGTACCTGGATCGCGCCGACGTGGCTTTGCAAAGGCGGGATGGCAACATCCTCGTGGATAAGCGCGGCCCAGCATTCTTGAGGGTTGCGGGTTTTGGTCAACTGCGTCATATGGATCGCGCCCCACACGACAGCCTGCTGGCCGGGCGGCAAATACCAGAACGTCTGGCCGTCGTGATCCACCTTTGTAAGTTGGTCGGGAGAGCCGATAGCCCAGCGCCAGGGCAAAGTCGTCTCGGATCGTTCGCATTCCAGGCCAACCCGCCATGCGCCGCTGACGCCCTCCGCGTTCATCGCTGCCGCTGTCTGGTCAAATTCGTAGACGGTACCCGGCCAGGGGCCAACCGTGCGCAGTGGCGTCGAACCATAATTTGAGACGCTCACGCGGAAGATCAGCAGGTCGCTTAGCGGCATCGAGATCGTAGCCAGGGACGAGGTGACGCCTTCCGGCCTGGCTAGAAGATCGCCCTGGGTCGTACCATTGGTCAGGTAAGAGAGCTTATAGGGCGCCGTAGCCCAGGCGACGGTACCACCGGTGGTCTGCGCTTTCAGTTCGGCATTAGGCAGTCCGCCCTGGGTAATAGTGACGGTGCCCGTGCGTTGGACGCGCTGCCCCACTGAATCTTCGGCAGTGGCGATGACAGTGTAGTCGCCATTTGGCGGAGGCGTAATGTTATTATCCACTCCGCCATCGTAGTCGAAGACGTGCGCGCCCGGATCGCCCGGCAAGCGACCTTCGTCCCGCTCGGAGATATAGTAGCGCTGATTGTCTTTACTTTGTAGATAGACGGTCAGCGTTGACTTCTTGGCAAGATAAACGTTGATGCTGACCCGATCATCCACGCCGTCCTGGTTGGGCGAAAAAATCTTCGGCGAGATTGAGAAATCGGTGATGGCTGGAAGAGCTGCATCCACGCTGGCAACGGTCAAGGTACCGCTGACAGTGCCGGTCTCGCCGCTATCTGCCACAGCGTCCACGCTCCAGGTATAGGTGCCGTCAGGGATCAGGCGCTGCAACACGTCCCCGATGTTCGTTTCGCCGGGCAGCGTGTAGCCCTCCACTACGCCGCTGAACTGCACCTGGAAGCTGTCTGCCGGGCGGGGCTGCACGTTTCGGAAGACGAAGCGCTTGCCGCTGGCCTGGTTGGTGAAGGCTATGGTCACGTTGGCGTCACGATTAAGGGTGTAGCGAATGGTTGTGATGTCGTCATGCCCGGCGTTGGGTGTGATGGACGTAGGACTGACGCTGACTTCGGTCAGTAGCGGGCGATTGGGCTGTAAAAGACGCTGCCCGACTGCCCCAACCACGCCGAGGGCAAGTAGCGCAGCCAACGCCGTGATCAGCGGCGAAAGACGCATAGAGTTCAACCTTTACTGTTGTTTGAGCCGCGAGTCTACCTTGCACGGGCGAATCCGCAACCGCCGTCTGCCTGACCGCCCTTCATCCCTTCGTTGCTGCCATACACAGATATTTTCACCCTGGTTTCAAGATGGCTTCATTTTAACGGGCCGCGCGAGCGGGTTTTGTCAGCTATAATGAGGATGGTATCAAGAGTGCGGAGGCAAAATGATGACAGCCGTCGAGAAGCGACTCTACACCGCTGAAGATCTATGGGATTTGCAATCTCTGCCAGAAAACCAGGATAAGAACTTCGAGCTCATTGATGGGGAGATCTACGAAGTGACACCAAACAGCCTTACCAGCAATCTGATTGCGGCTGAACTGATTCGAGTCCTCGGCAACTTTACCCATGAGCACGATCTTGGCTACGTGGCAGGCACGGATGCTGGATTTACACTCTCGCCAGGGAATACGCTAGAACCTGACGTGGCATTCATTTCTAAAAGCCGCCTATCCAAAATGCCGGAACGTTATTTTGAGGGCGCGCCCGAACTGGCTGTCGAAGTCGTGTCTCCGACAGATTCAGTCAAGGCCACGCAGCGTAAAGCAAAACGCTATCTTATGGCAGGCACGGATCTTGTCTGGATTTTGTATCCCGCCGACAAGACCGCCGATGCCTGCACGCTGACTCCCGAAGGCGATATGGCTATTCACGAAATCGGCGCGGACGGTCTGCTCGACGGCGGAAATGTTATTCCAGGCTTCAAAGTCGCGCTCAAAGATATATTCAAAGTGATTGAATAGACCGTTTCGGTTTTGCGCCCTTTAGAGATTGTTGTAGACCTTGAGTGTAGCCTCGACCATCCGCTGAACGCTGAATGCCTCGCGCAGTCGCCGATAACCCGCCTGGCCCATCGCCTGCCGCTGCTGAGAATCGGCCAGCACGTTCGATAACGCCTCACGCAGCGCGGTTGGATCAGCGGGCGGGACGAGACCGCCGGTTTGGCCGTCCATGACGATCTCAGGCAGCGCGCTGACCCGCGAGGCAATGATCGGTAGATGCGCCGCCATCGCTTCCAGTGCGATCAGGCCGAAGCCTTCCCATAAGGACGGCATCAGCAGGACGTCGAAGGCCGTAAGGAGGCTGGCCGCGTTATCTCGCCAGCCCAGGAAGTGAACACGCCCGGCAATTCCCAGAGTGCGCGCTTCATTTTCCAATGTATTTCTCAGCGGGCCATCGCCGACGATGGCATAATGCACATCCGGGAGCCGCTGCAAGGCTTGTAGGGCGTAGGTGACGCCCTTCTGGCGCGTCAGGCGGCACACAGAGCCGACGACATGCGTATTAGTGGGCAGTCCAAGCCGTTCGCGTAAAGATGCTTGAGCGGAACCCGGATTGCCTGCCGGATTACCATCCACACTGGCTGGGTCAAGACCATAATGCACGGTATGAATCCGGGCTGGCGGCGCAAATTCAACTTCGATCAGGAAGTGGCGCAGCGCTTCGCTGATGGCGATGCCGCCCTGCACCTGCCGCCACAACTCGGCCTGCATCAACCGAATGGGCCAGCGCCGCCGGAAGCTATCGTCGTTGTGCGCGCTGGAATAGATATGGCGTACCCCAGCCAGCTTCGCCGCCGCGACTCCGTGCAGATCGGCATGAATCAGATGCGTATGGACAGCATCGAAACCACCGTCTCGTAGCTTGCGCGCGAGCCTGCCAATCAGGCCAGGATCGAGGTCTCGGCGGATAGGGATTTGCTCCACCGGGACGCCAAGGAAGCTCATTTGCGAGCAGTAAGCCGCCAGTGGTTTATTGGGTTCAACCAGGACAAACAGATGAACATCCAGTCCCTGACCGTGCAAGCCAGGAAGCAAAAAAAGCAGGTGGCGTTCCATACCCGCCACGCTGGTCATTTTGGCGATATGTGCGATCCGGGTGAATTTAGTGAGGGTCATCAATCTGTGTCGGGAGATCGTCCTGGAACCAGTCCAGGGTTCGGGCCAGCCCTTCCGCAAAGGAGACTTGCGGCTCGTAGCCCAGCAGGCGTCCCGCCTTCGCGATGTCCGCCCGCGAATGCTTCACGTCGCCTTGACGCGGCGGCGCATAGTTGGGCACGATCCGCCTTCCCAGGAGTTTGTTCAGGTTTTCCACCAGGGCCAGCAGCGTAATGTTGTCACCACAGGCCAGATTAATGATCTGCCCGCCTACGTTCTGTCCATCGGCCACACAGGCCAGCAGATTGCCATGCACAACGTTATCAATGTAAGTGAAGTCACGCGACTGCGTGCCATCGCCAAAGATCGTCGGAGACTGGCCGTCTAGCATCGCCTTCATAAACAGCGGGATCACTGCCGAATAAGGCGAATCCGGGTCCTGGCGGGGGCCAAACACATTAAAGTAGCGCAAGGCAACCGTTTCCAGTCCATAAATTCGGTGAAAAACCTGGCAATACTGTTCCCCGGTCAGCTTTGCCACAGCATAAGGCGAAAGCGGTTGCGGTGTCATATCTTCGGTCTTAAAGTCGCTTTCCACGTCGCCATAGGCCGAAGAGGAAGCCGCGTAAACCACGCGCTTAACCCCGGCTTCTTTCGCCGCCACCAGGACGTTGAGTGTCCCGGTGGCGCAGGCAGCATGACATAGCGCCGGATCCGCAACTGAGCGTGGCACGGAAGGCAGTGCCGCCTGGTGAAGAACGTAATCTACGCCTTCGAAGGCGTCCGGCAATTCGTCGGGTTGCGTAATGTCCCGCTCAAATAGTTCAATCCGATCCTGGAAGGGGGCCAGGTTGCCTCGGCTGCCGGTGAGGAAATTATCCATTACGCGGACAGTTTCGCCACGCCGGAGGAGCGTTTCAACCAGGTGCGACCCGATAAAACCGGCTCCGCCGGTCACCAGATAGGTTGCCATGAAATATCGTTGTCCCTTTGAACAAGTGATGGCGCAGAACGCTAACGTAGTTTACCCCATTTTGAGCCTTAATCTGAAGGGCGTGAGGAAAGTGCGCAGCTTGGTCAGAGAACGTGGACCCTAACAGCAAATGCTACTTCAAGCCTGCTGTTTCAAGCAGGTTGGAAAGATACTCGCCCAACTCGCCCGGAGCGATAGGTTTGTACAGGATGTGTTCAATGCCCAGTCGTGGCCGTGCCAGAATAGACACCTTTTCTTCCAACAGCATGATAATGTGCGTCCGCTGGTAAGCGGGGTTGGAGCGCATGAAACGCACAATTGCCCCTCCCACGGCATCGGGCAGGGGCATATCCAACAAAAGCACGTTCGGAGGGTCTGCGCCCTCAAGGTAAGTAAGCGTCTCGGCCTGGGTCGCCGTTATTGCTCCAGTGATAGGGCTGGAAGCGAAATAATCTGCGTAATACGTCGTCAGCCCCGTGTCACCGGAAGCAATTAAGAGTGTTACCATGCACTGCCTCACTCATGCAAGCCACGAAGTTCAATGGCATGATGGCTCAATTGGCAATGGCTGTCTCCTGGATGGTGGTGACGGTCATCGTCTGGTTGTGCAGGTCGCAGTATCCCCCGGAAGGCGAAATCTCGCCATAGGAATAAAATCCGATCTGAGCCGTGTGGGGCGGAAGTGCCTTGATTGCGGCTTCCAGTTCCTCTTTGGTGCGCTCGCCAAGGACCAATCTGCGACCTACACAGCTTACTGCGATACACAACGTATCTGCCTGGTTTTGAACGTGGGACATCGCCGTCGCCTCGGAAGCGCTGGTGATCAACTGGTCAAGGTTAGCGGTCATGATCTCGGCCAGGTAGCCCTGGGGAATGTCTCCCGCAAATACCATAGATTTTGCGGCTTCATCCACGGTTAAAATCGTGCGAATCACCGGATGGTCATCGGCGGCGTCGGCGCGAAGGGCCAGCGGGAAACGCAAGGCGACTGCCGGTAGAGCGCTGGCTTTTTCGCCAAGGTACTCCTTGTAGAGCTGCAAAGCCGGTTTGCCGTTCAGTTCGTAGAGCACGTTATCCTGGGATTTGGTCACGCGCCATTCGACGTTTGAGGCACTCCAGCCACTGCGGGAGCCATAACCGATGGCAAGGTTATCGCCACATAGGCCAACGGCGACCACCATTTCGGTCTGGGGTCTGCCGGCGTAAATGACCCAGGTACGCTGGAAGCGGTCACCATCTCCGGCCAAACCGCCCGTGATGGTGACGTTGGCGGGCAAATTGAATCCGTTGACCAGTTCACTGCCGTTGACGTGGCTGCCTTCGGAAAAGACCAGCACGCTACGCAAGTCAGGCTTTTTTAGCTGTGAGGCCAGCGAGCGTCCCGCATTGAAGCTGTCCTGCGGACTGTGCGAAGGAGCCGAAGCCAGGATCAGGTGACTATGCTCGAATTTCACAACGCTGACCACCAGACTCTTGTCATACAACTGGGTGCCCAGTATTTCGCCTGCCGTTGAACAACCTACCACACATGATCTGGGATAAGCTTTGGCAAGCGCGAGAATAGGATCGGGCGTATCCATAAACTCCGGCGCGCCGAAGGCCAGCACCAGTGTGTCTTCTGAATCCAGTGCAGGGAAGGGGTTGACCGACCAACCCTTGTCAGGAATGTAGAAAAACGATTCAATTTTCATAAGCAACCCCGGAATACAACAACTGTTCTTATACGATGATTACGATAGTAATGGCAAGGCTGGCAATAAGCCAAATCCAATTGGCTCTTTTAGAACTGTTTCTAACCGAACAGGCTGACCAACGAAGACCGCGATGGGTTCGCATCGCGGTCAAAGGTCGGTGTGAGTCTTTGCACGGGCTGATGCTTTTGCCGGATCAACCCGTTGGTCAGATCATCCTTACTGTGCCGGAGTCGCAGGTGGACTGGCTGGGGTGGCAGATAGCGGCGTCGCCATCTGCGATGCGCCACCTGACTGTGCAGCGCCGGATTGCGCGCTGATGGGTGGAAGTGGCACCGGCCCGGTTCCCTTGCCCTGTGCTCC
>DATGFK010000160.1:0-4330 GCA_035309185.1 Aggregatilineales bacterium | reverse complement strand
AGGCGATTTCTCAATCGAATCGGGATCACTTGCAGCCGAAAAGCTACTGTCTGGCTACAAGAAGAATCCATTTACGGCGATTTTTGCGGCCAATGATGAGATGGCAATGGCTGCCAGGCTAGTGCTGTCCCATCGAGGAATTGTCGTTCCCGACGAGGTTTCACTGATCGGCTTCGACGATCTATCGATGTCACAGTTTCTGGTGCCACCTCTTACCACGGTTCGGCAACCCGCATACTACATGGGCCTGGTGGCTTCTCAGACTATTCTGGCGAGCCTGGCCGGGGAGAATGTTCGCTTGCCAGAATTTCCAATGGAATTGATTGTCCGCCAGTCTGTGGCGATTCGCGGGGCAAGTGCAAGCATCCCATAGAATTACATAGAACTTTTGCTTGGTAAAATTGAATGTATTACCCTCTGCTGTCAAGGCTTGACGATGAAAACCAACCCCACATTTGGCCCGATTCTTGACAAAAGACTCTACATGTAACACAATCCCGCTGATACTGCTGGCGAATGGGAAGGTGGAGCAAAGGGGCTAAAATTCTGGTGCTAAAGAGACGATAGGAGTATGCAAGATGTCTCTGAACTTGTCTGCCAGCCATGAAGTACCAGAAGAAACGGCGCGGGTAGCCCGTGCTGCGTGCCGAAAGAATAGTCCAGCCCTGCTCATTCGTGACGAGCTAGATGGGCTGTACGAAGACGATGAATTCAGGGCTTTGTATGCGCCGTGCGGGCAAGGGGGAATAAATCCCTGGCAACTGGCGGTAGTGAGCGCGTTCTTGCAACGTTGAAAGGGCATACGGACTCGGTGACGAGTGTTGCCTTTAGCCCGGATGGTCAGAAACTGGCGTCTGGCAGCGAAGACAACACGGTGCGATTATGGGATGTCCAGAGCGGTCAGAGGCTCGTAACTTTGAAAGGCCACAGCCGGATGGTGGGGGAGGTGGCTTTCAGTCCGGACGGAGCGCTGCTGGCGTCGGGCAGCCTGGATGGTACGGTCCGATTGTGGAGCGTACAAAGTGGACAAAACCTCGCCACGTTCCATAACCATTGGCTCATTGCAGACGTTCAGGTGTGGAGCGTCACCTTTAGCCCGGATGGCAAACTGCTGGCCTCAAGCGGTGAAGACGGTGTGATCCGGCTGTGGGACGTTCACAGTCACCGACAGGTCACGTCCCTGTTGCGCCACACCGCTGTCGGAAGTGGCGTGGCTTTTAGTCCGGACGGTAAGCTGCTGGCAACCAGCGGTGCCGATAGCACCGTGCTCCTGTGGGGCGTTCCAGGCGCATAGAAGATTGGTCGCCGGCGAGGAGGTATGTAACTGCTCGGCCAGGCTTCCGAGAAACTTCGCTCGCCATGCGGCATACCGCTCAGGTCCGCAACTTCCTCGACTAAGTTTATCACCGGGTAGAATGCCGTCCCCGGCGGGTCTAGCTGAGCTGTTACTCCTGCACGCTGGCGAAATTCCCCTGTCTATGCGAGACTGTGGCGAGGCGACATGGCCTCGCCTTTCGCGCAGACTTGCAGGGGGAGACTCATGAAATCCATTACCCTTCGAGCGGCAAGTTACTCCATAGGATTCGGCGGAATCCTGCTGCTGATTCTGACGGCAGGTTACACTTTCCAGATGCCCTGGGCGACTGCGACGTGGCCCTGGCCCGACAGCCGCCTTTCCTACGTCTTCGTCGCTTCGATCCTGGCTGCGATTGCCACCAATATCCTGTGGCTGAGTGTCATCGGCGAGTGGGGCACCGCAGTCAGCGGGGCGGTTAATTTGCTGATCGCGGCGGTCGGGATGTCAGTCTTTATGTTCCAGCTTTACGCCAGCAGAGGACAGCAGTCCTTACTGATTTACGGCATCGTCTTTGCGCTGTTCGCGCTGTACAACCTCGGCTTTGCGTTATGGAGCCGCCGCTTTGCGATCCAGGATAGGCGTACAGCCCCGCGACCCGTGCGCATCTCGTTTTGGATATTTGCGACAGTGCTGCTGCTGGTCGCGATAGCGCTGTTGACGCGAGCGCCCGCGATCTTCCCCTGGCCGCTGAATGGCGACTCGTCGGTACTCTTCGGCTGGATATTCCTGGGCGCGTCGGTTTCGTTTGCCTATGCTGCAACACGCCCGCGCTGGCACGACTCCAAGGGCCAGTTGATCGGCTTCCTGGCCTACGACGTGATCCTGATTGTGCCGTTCCTGGGGCATTTTGCAGACGTAACGCCCGATCACCTGCTGAGCCTGATCATCTACGTGATCGTGCTGGTCTACAGTGGCGCCCTGGCGATTTACTATCTGTTGATCAATAAGGAGACACGAAATTGGGCGATTGAGCGAGAAGCAGGCGCGTAATCGCTGTGATTATGAATGGCGAGCTTGATGGCAAGGTCGTGATCGATCTTGTGAGACATGGCGCACCGGTCTTAAGATTTTGGTAGTAGAATTAAGGTTGTGGGGAATTTTCTCTGATTGGACCCTCTGAAGATTTGATTGGTGACAGTGAGGATCAACCATGACGGGACGATAACAAGTATGCCGCAAGATAAAGCGTTGGAATTATTGCTTCAAAATTTGCATCGAATTGTCCCCTTCGACACGGCCTCCGTACAGCGGTTATCTGCCGGTGAGTTAAAGGTTGTGGCCTGCCAGGGCTTCAAAGAGCCAGGTAAAGTGATTGGCCTGGTTTTTCCGCTGAACGCGAAATTTCCCAATTACAATGTCCTGACCACAAAAGCGCCGGTTGCTATTGAAAATGTGCCCGCCGTTTATCCTCATTTCCACGATGAGGCCCGGGTATACGTTTCTGACGCGATCCGGGCCTGGATGGGCTTCCCCTTGCTGCTGCAAGACAAGACGCTGGGCATGATTACACTGGATCGGCACGACACGCAATCCTACACGGCCCATGATGCCGAGATTGTCGCGGCGTTTGCGAGTCAGGCGACTGTCGCAATTGAAAGTGCGCAACGTTACCAGGAACTAAGAGCCTACAGCTCATCCCTCGAGCAGCGCATCGAGGAACGGACGCTCGAACTCCAGGATGCACTTGCCATCGAAAGAGAACTCAAAGAACTCAAAGCCCTGGCGATAGCGACAATCTCCCACGAATTCCGCACGCCGCTGTCAGTGATACTGAGTACATTCCACATTCTCAAAGAGTACCACGATAGGCTCACGAGCGAGCAGATTGATTCTCAATTCAAAAAGACGACTCTGGCTATCCGGCATATGACGAATCTGATTGACAATATCTCGCTTATCGGCCAGGGTGAAGCAGGCGAGCTACCCTTCAACCCTTCGCCCGTGAATCTGATCACGTTTTGCCGCGAACTTGCCGAGGAAACTCTCGAATATGCCGAAAAGCAGCAGCAGCTTGATTTCTCGGCCAAAGGCATCAAGCATGAGGTATCTGTGGATGTGGATTTGATTCGGCGAGCGCTTGGCAACGTCCTTTCAAATGCGGCCAATTACGCCCCGGAAGGAAGTCGCATTCACTTTGCCGTTCAAGGCCGTAAGGCACACGTCCTGTTCCTTATTCGGGATGAAGGCATCGGCATTCCAGCCGAGGAACGCGATTACATTTTTGATCCCTTTTATCGCGCCTCAAACGTCGGTTCCGTTGGTGGCGCAGGGTTGGGTCTGCAAATTGCCAGACAGGCAGTTGAACGGCATGGCGGCACAATCGCCATCGAAAGCAATCCTGTGGCGGGGACGACGGTTACGATTCAAATTCCACTGACGTGAAGCGTTGTTTTGGCTCAGAACGATGAAATCTTTGCAGGTCGTTGCAGTCGAGGCGGGAAAAAAAAAGCAGAGGAGGACATGGATGAAAAGAGGAAAGTTGGCAGCGACCTACGCTCCCGGGACGTGACCGTCCAAGTACCATCGGCGCTGGCGGGCTTAACTGCCGGGTTCGGGAAGGGACCGGGTGTACCCCCGCCGCACAAGCCACCAACAAACCTCTCATGCTTGTCCCACTCTGCATTTCTGACAAAGTGAAAAAGTTGAGGTTAGGGCATAGCGAAGAAATGAAAAAGTGCTTGTTGACATTCGTAACACCAGAAGGATCGTCCCTCCGCAGCAGGGTCGGAGGAGAAGCCCTCGACCATTAGTACGGGTCAGCTGAACGCCTCACAGCGCTTACACTTCCCGCCTATCAAGCAGGTGGTCTACCTGCGGTCTTACTCCCTAACGGGATGAGGGAACTCATCTTGGGGCGCGCTTCCTACTTAGATGCTTTCAGCAGTTATCGCTACCGGAGGTGGCTACCGAGCAATGCCGTTGGCACGACAACTCGCACACCAGCGCTCCGTCCAGCCCGGTCCTCTCGTACTA
>DATGFK010000159.1:0-2785 GCA_035309185.1 Aggregatilineales bacterium | reverse complement strand
CAGGCCAACGAGAGTAGGAGACACACAAGATGACCTACTACTATCACCTGGGCAGCATTCCGCACAAGCGTCACACACAATTTCGCCAGCTTGACGGATCGCTGTATCACGAAGAATTGATGGGCCTGCGCGGATTCAGCGGAGTCGAGTCGCTGCTGTATCACGTCCGGCCTCCAACGCAGGTACAAAAATCTGAAGTGCTGTGCAAAGTGGAGATTCCGTTTGAGGAACAAGGGCCATTGCGTCACAGGCACTTCCGCAGTGCGAGCCTGCCGCCTTTTGGGGATGCTATCGAGGGTCGAGTCCCACTGCTGGGCAACAATGAGGTCACGATGTACATGGCTCGTCCCAAGGAGCCTATGAACTACTGGTACCGGCACGGGCAGGGCGATGACGTGCTGTTCATCCACGAAGGCACAGGCCTCCTGGAAACACAGTTCGGCAACTTGCGCTATGGCCCAGGGGATTACCTGGTCATCCCGGCAGGCGTGATATGGCGGCTGATCCCTGAGGCGGGCAGCGAACAACGGATGTTGGTCGTTGAAGCCTTCGGGCACATCGAACCGCCGCGCCGCTATGTCAACAACTACGGCCAATTTCTCGAAAACGCCCCTTACTGCGAGCGCGACATCCGCCCGCCGGATGAGTTGATCACCTATGACGAGGCAGGCGAGTTCGAGGTTCACCTCAAAACGCGAGGCTACATCACGCGCCTCATCTATGATCATCACCCGCTCGACGTGGTAGGCTGGGATGGTCACCTGTGGCCGTTCGCTTTCAACATTTCTGACTTCGAGCCGATCACGGGCCGGGTGCATCAGCCGCCGCCCGTCCACCAGACATTCGATGGGCCGGGTTTCGTGCTATGTTCCTTTGTGCCGCGCCTGTTCGACTATCATCCGCTCAGCATTCCCGCGCCGTACAACCATTCCAACGTGGACTCGGATGAAGTCCTGTACTACGTCGAAGGCAATTTCATGTCTCGCAAAGGAATCGAAAAGGCGTCCTTCACCGTACACCCGAACGGAATCCCGCACGGGCCACATCCTGGCACCTACGAGGGTTCAATCGGCAAAGAGCGCACGGACGAACTGGCGGTGATGGTGGATACCTTTCATCCTCTGCGAGTTGCCCGCAGCGCGCTTGACCTGGAAGATCCGCAATATCCGAATAGCTGGCTGCCACAGAATCACTGAAACCCACAGCCTTCAGCGGACAGTTTTCAAGATGTTTCAGTTTCAGGTTGGGCAGTTGGATGACCTTCTGCCCAAATCCCTGATATTCAGCGCGGGTTGCTAATACATTCCAACATTTGATAGAAAACTTTGAATAGCCGGAAGACTGATGGGCTTGAAGTCCACCTGCGCGCCGCCTGAAACGCGCTCCAACTGCTCATTGGATAATTCAGCAGCTTCCTGGGCAGCATAAATCATTTCAATCAGTTCGGTTGCCGTAAAGATAAAACCCGCTTCAGCGCCTATGCGCACCAGTCCGTCGGTATCCACTCTTTTCAAGGCTCGAATCTGGTTTTGCAACGCCTTATCGGCGTGCAGACGGTTATCAAAGGCAATAAGTGCTTCTTTGCTCACGGTGACTCTTCCTTCCAGATACGCAAAACCGACCATTTCCGTACTTTACAGAAATGATCGTCAAGAAATCGTCTATTTTGCGTCAGGCTTGTGTGAGGGTCACGTCAGGCTGACGTTGCCTGATTGTCGGGTTCCGGCATCAACTGAGCTATCGAGGTGTAAACGTTCCGAATTCCAGCGGCCATCTTTGCGATTGTGTAGCAGTTTATCACTAATTCGTGAGCTTTCTTTCGCATCATGGAAAGACGTATTGGGTCGTGGATGAGGTCTCGAATGGCTTCGTAAAGGGCAGCGAGATCGCCCACCGGTAAGGCAATCCCAGCGTCCTGCTGGGCAAATTCTGGTAGCACGCCTGAGGCAGAACCGATAGTTGGCAGGCCACAGGCTGCCGCTTCCACGATCACCATGCCGTAGGCCTCATGCTGGGAGGTCAGGATTAGAAGATCTGCCTCCTGGTACAGTGCCGGGAGTAGATCGTGCCGAACCTCGCCTCGAAAAGTGACGCGATCCGCGATTCCCAGTGTTTTGGCCTGTGCCTGCAGAGTGGGCAGTAGCGGCCCATAACCAACGATGTCGAGCGTAACGCCTGGAAGGCGCGCCACGACCTTGAGCAGTAGTTCGTGGCCTTTCACAGCGATCAGTGACCCCACAGACAACAGGCGAAATGAATGCGTCGCTTGCGCCTCGGCAGATGTCTGCATTGGCTTGAATAAAGTTGTATCAACACCCAACGGCACAATTGCGATTCGATCCCTCCCCCGTAAGGTGGCTGGAACCAGTTGCCCGGCAAAGCGACTGGGCGCGATCACCTGATCGGCGTGTCTGATCGCCTGCCTGACCAGCCAGCGGCTGACTCGCCCCGACTGTAAACCATAGCCTGGCAGGGCCACCAGTTCGCCGCCAGCGATAGACACGACCACCGGCACCCCGATCACGCGCCCGGCAACACACGCAGCGAACCCGGTTTCGTCGGCCCAAATCGCGTGAAGAACGTCAAAGGGTTGCCGGCGATGCTCCTGGATCACCGTCTGGACGGTTCTGGTCAGGAGGGGCCAGCGTCGGAGGCCAGCCAGGCGTGAATGGCCGCCCAGTGAGATCACCTGTGCGCCATAAACGATATAGCGATCCCGGCGGGGCGGGTAGCGCATCGCGAAAACGCGCACCGAATCCTGTTGTGCTAGCGCCCGCACAAGGTT
>DATGFK010000158.1:0-2195 GCA_035309185.1 Aggregatilineales bacterium | reverse complement strand
TGACGGCCATCCTGTGGGACGTACAGGCCGGCACTGCGCGCGGGATCTATTACGGTCACACAGATTCGGTCACGGGCGTTGCATTCTCGCCCGACGGCAAGGCGATAGTCATCGGGAGCAAAGACAAGACTGCGATGGTATGGCCCCTCATTCCGGCTGGCACCCTTCCGATTGCCACACAGGCGGCGACGCCTGCGCCAACGCAATAGTCCGGTTTTTATCGGGACATGACATACATGCCGAATCGGAACACGGATTTCGGAGCGCCACTTTGATCGCGTGCCGTGAAGGGAGGCAAATGTTATAATGGGCAAATCTATGTTATAAATTTCTCTCCTCGGCGCAACGATCCCGCAATCATCAGGAGTGATGATGACCAGTCGTATCCTTGTCGTAGAAGATAATCCTGATAACCGTGTTTTAATTACGGACGTGCTGACTTCGCTAGACTATGAAGTCATCGTCGCTGTGGATGGCGAAGAAGGTGTTTCAAAAGCCACCTCTGAAAAACCCGACTTGATCCTGATGGATTTGTCCCTTCCCCAGATGGACGGTTGGACAGCGGCAAGGAACATCAAAGCCAAACCTGAATTGCAGCATATCAAGATTATTGCCTTAACCGCCCATGCGATGGTCGGTGATCGCGAAAAGGCACTTGAGGCAGGCTGTGACGATTATGTCTCCAAGCCTATTGACCTGCGCGAACTGGCTGGCAAATTGGCCCAATACCTGGGTTGATCGCGCTTTTATCCTTCAGTTTCCTCCGTTTTACCTTCACCTGCCCTTGACCGAACCTGGTTGGCGGCGGAATGGGGCCGCCTCGCTATGTTAAAGCCCGTCCCATACTCTGACCGGAAACCGATCAACGTGCCCGATAAGCCTGGCGACGAAGCCAGTATGCGGGCGCTGATCTGCCACATTGGGCGGCTCATGCACCAGGGCGAATATATTGATGGCACTGCGGGGAACATCAGCGCCCGCCTGGACTCCGAGCGAATACTTTCGACGCCTTCTGGATTGTCGAAGGGTTTTTTGCAGCCGGAGCAGTTGATCGTCACCAATCTGGGCGGCAATAAGATCGGCCCGCCGACAGGCGCCAACCGCGATTTACGGCCTACCAGTGAACTGGGAATGCACCTGGAATGCTACCGACAGCGCCCGGATGTGTACGGCGTTGTTCACGCGCATCCGCCCACAGCGGTGGCGTTGACGATTGCAGAGGTAAGCCTGCGAACGTGCGTGATCCCTGAAGCGATTGTCGTGCTGGGGCTGGTGCCTACTGCCGCTTACGGTACACCTTCCAGCGTCGAAAACGTTCATGCTGTCCGCGCCTTGATCCCCGAACACGACGCGCTGATGCTCGCCTATCACGGCTCGGTGACGGTTGGCCCGGACGTCTGGCAAGCCTACCTGAAGCTCGAAACGCTTGAACACACGGCGAAAATTCTGCATCGGGTTGCGCAGATTGGGCCAATCGCGCCGTTGCCGCCCGAACAGGTTGCCAAGTTGCTAGAAACACGTCGCCAGCTCGGTTACTGGCGAGCTGGCGACGAAGAGCGCTTCTGTGAAGCGTGCGGAACGTGTTAGGGTCTGGTTCAGGATTAGCTAACTTTCTCCCACGTTCCCCTGGCCTGGCCGGGTTGTGGCTCGGTCATGGCATAGACATCCCGGCTCAAAGCGGTGACGAAGTGCTTGCCCGGCCCCTGGATGTAGTTGCCGTTGGCATCCACGCTGCCGCCTGGTTGATAAACGTACGTCGTGTTCAGGGCAAATTCGGGGGTTTTCCCCCAGCCCAGTGCGTCCCTCATGCCAGGAGTCTTGCTCCACAACTTCAGGAAGCCACGTACAGGCGCATAGAGGCTCGTGGGGGGTACTAGACTGGGATCGTTTTCCGGATCAGTGCCCTGCACCCAATCATCCGAGTAACTTTGCCATTCCCCCGCATTCGGATTGTTGGGGCTTTCATACAGCACCCAGATTTTCTTGATGGATGAAATCCAAAACATGTAACCGTGCTCAAAGTCCTCTTGAGCAATATACAGTTCAGCCTTCGTCTCGGTTGGGAAGTTGTTGGGCGTCTGAGTTGCTTGCGGTTGGGCAGATGTGTTCGTTGGAATGGGTGTTGCCGCAATATTGGCAACTGTCTGCGTTGGCTTCGATTTCTGGGTCGAAGTGGGCGGAACACTCGGCTGGGC
>DATGFK010000157.1:0-3086 GCA_035309185.1 Aggregatilineales bacterium | reverse complement strand
ATCCATCCGAGGCTATCCTGGTGATTGCACTGGGTGGACTAATCGGCGGCCTGCTGCGGGGCATTTGGCGACTACGTGAACATCGTGCTGGATGGCTACGCTTCCGACGTCTGCTCGTTGAGTGGCCCCTTATCTCTGCTTCACAATTGATTGTGAGCCTTTACCTTGGACATACCGCCTACTACCTGGTCTCTGGGCGCCTTCCCCTGAATATTCTGCATCCTGCGGATGTATTGCCCTTAACAGTTTTGCTCGGTGTCGCACTGCTGGTTTACATTGCGACATTTACCTTAGCCGAATGGTGGCGAGGGTTATCCCCAAGAGCGATTTTTGCACAAAACCGCCTCGCCATAGCCCTCGCGCTATTTGGGCCACTGCCTTTTGTCATATCCGCAGCCCTGATCTACCAGGCCTCCCTGGGAGGCTTCGTCTTGCTGGTCGGTTCATTGCTGCTGACCGGGATAGGGGCAGCCGTGCTTGGTCGCAGCCGGTTGCAGTATCGCCAACAAGTCGTTGAACTTCAATCGCTCTCGGCTGTAAACCGAACCATGCGAACATCCCTTGATCTGGAGGCGTTGCTCGACACCATTTATGTCCAGACCGCGACAATCCTCGCCGCCCGCAACGTGATCCTGGCGTTGTACGATCCGGTTAGCAACATTGTCTCTTTCCCATTTGCGGCTTTTGATGGCGAGCGCGGCAATCTCAAATCCCGTCCGATGAAGAACTTCCCGCTGGACTATGTCCTGCGCACCCGTACGTCACTCCTGCTGGGCGAAAACCCTCGTGCTCAGGCTGAACAAATGGGGCTAACGCCTCCCGAAGAGCGGGCGAATTCCTGGTTGGGAATGCCGCTGCTCTCTCCGGATCGCGTACTTGGCGCCATTGTCATCATGAGGGATGGGTTGCAGCAGCCATTCACTGAGCAAGACAAGCGTCTGCTGTCCGCTATTGCCACGCAATCCAGTATCGCCATTGAAAATGCTCAACTGTATCGTGCATTGCGCGCCAGGGCAGGCCAACTGATTCAGCTCAACGACCTGTCCACTGAGATGAGTAAGACTCTCGATCCCCAGGTTGTGCTGGAGACCGTGGCACGATCCGCGAGCATCGCCGGGAATTCCAACGGCGCCGCCATCTTCCTGTGGTGGGACAATGCGCGGACCACGATGGCCCTGGCCGCGAGCTTCGGCCTCTCGACAGAGTTTACTTCCAGCGCTCCGCTGCCTGTAAGCAAAGACCTACGCCACCATGCGGGTCAGCCGCTGATTGTAGCCAATGTCCAGGAAGATACCTCGGCTGCTTCCCTTCGTGAGGTCATGTTGCGACATGGGATCGCTTCGTGGATTGAACTGCCGCTGCAACATGGTGACGATCACCTGGGTATCCTCTCTATCTACTACAATGTCCCACACAACCTCCGTGGTGACGAAGTGGAACTACTACGAATATTCGCCAATCAGGCTGCACTCTCCATCAGCAATGCGCGTCTTTATCGCCAGACCGACGAAGCCCTGGATCGCCATATTAGCCAGCTTTCAGCACTGGCGGCAATCAACAAAGAATTGTCGTCCACGCTGAACCTCGACAGCGTTTTCACCCTGCTCCTGGATCGAGCTATCCAGGCCACACATTCGAGCCACGGTGTACTGCTGCTTAACGACACGCAGGCCAACATGCCTGTGGTCGTTGCCAGCCGTGGCGATGGGTCGCTCAATGTAGTGCAAATTATGGATCGTGGCGCTGTCAGCGATGCCTATCGTACAGGACTGGCTAAGGTCAGCCATGACTTAATCAACGGCCAGCCAATTTCCCAGCTTGGTGTACCTATCGCGCGCGAGTCCGACGTGATGGGCGTCATCATGCTGGTCAGCCAGGAAGCAAACGCCTATCCTGAGGCCGACGTAGATTTTGTCAGCCAGTTGGCGACACAGGCGACCATCGCTATGGACAACGCCCGTCTGTTTGAGTGGATGAAGGACAGCCGTAACCGCCTCCAGGTGATCCTGGACTCCATGTATGAAGCGGTCATCATGTTTGAGTTGGACGGCACGATTTCCCTGGCAAATCCCCGTGTGGAAGCGCTGCTTGGAATCGATCCCATTTTCATGGTCGGGCAAAAACTGTCCGACCTTCTGACACAAGATGATCTACAGTTTGCACAGCGCGTTGGATTTGACAATGAATCGCTGCAAGCTCTGTTCGATGTGCTGCGCCTGAGCGCCTGGCAGGGCGGCGGGAAATTGTCCTACCGCCTGGAATCGGAGATCACGCGCTTCATTGACCGGACTATTGTTTCAGTAATGGGACAAAGTAAGAAGGTCATTGGCTTACTGATGGTCTTTGCCGACGCCACCGAAGAACGCGAATTGATGCAGGCACGCGATGACCTGTCGCGGATGATCGTGCATGACCTGCGCAGTCCACTGACCGCAATTAACGCCAGCATGAAACTTTTGGGCGAGATGGTACCGCCCGATCTACCCCTGGCCTCATCGGTCAAGAAAACTACAGAAGTATCGCAGCGCGCCCTGCGTAAGCTTCTGTATCTGGTTGACTCCCTGCTGGACATTGCAAAAATGGAAAGCGGAAATATCAATCTTGATACGGAGTATCACGATCTACGTCCCATCGCAGAAACAGTTCGAGCCGAACTGATGCCGCTGGCCGAGGAACTTGACATTCACGTCGGCATTGTAATGAGTGTAGACCTGCCGTCGCTGGTGATTGATGGCGACAAAATTGAGCGCGTATTGCTCAATCTCGTGGACAACGCACTGAAGTTCACGCCGGTGGGCGGCCTCGTGCAGATACGGGCACGCTCCGATCAGCAAAGTTTTGTCCGCGTGGAAGTGTCTGATACGGGGCCGGGAATCCCGAACGAGTACAAGCGCAGCATCTTTGACCGCTTCCAGCAGATTGAAACGGCGAAGGCCAATCGGCGGGGGACGGGGCTTGGCTTAACGTTCTGCCGCCTGACGGTCGAGGCGCACGGTGGGCGAATCTGGATTGAGGATAATCCGGGCGGGGGCAGTATTTTTGCCTTCACATTGCCCGTCCCGGTACCGGCCCAAAACGAACCGGTG